>JBFWQM010000098.1:0-17479 GCA_050249455.1 Rhodospirillaceae bacterium
CCGATGTTCGTCGTCGCCTACCCGATGATCGATCCCGTCGCGGTCGAGCTGGGCCCGTTCGCGATCCGCTGGTACGCGCTGTCCTACATCCTGGGCATCGTGCTGGGCTGGCAGTACATGCTGTACCTGTGCCGGCGCTTCGCGACGCCGGTGACGACGCGCGACGTCGACGACCTGGTGGTGTGGGCAACCTTGGGCATCGTCCTGGGCGGCCGGCTGGGCTACGTGCTGTTCTACAAGCCCGGCTACTACATCTTCAATCCGTTGGAGATCTTCACGCTGTGGAAGGGCGGCATGTCGTTCCACGGCGGGCTGATCGGGGTGTTCGTCGCGTTCATCCTGCTGGCGCGCGCGCGCAACCTGCCGTGGCGCGCGGTCGGCGACCTGGTCGCGTGCGCGACGCCGATCGGCCTGTGCCTGGGACGCATCGCCAACTTCATCAACGGCGAGCTGTGGGGCCGCGTCTCCGACGCGCCGTGGGCGATGGTGTTTCCGACCGGCGGCCCGCTGCCGCGCCATCCGAGCCAGCTCTACGAATCCTTCATGGAGGGGCTGCTGCTGTTCGTCGTGCTGGCGGTGGCCGTGCACCGCTTCAAGGCGTTGGAGCGCCACGGCCTGGCCGGCGGCATCTTCCTGGCCGGCTACGGGCTCGCGCGCATCGTGGGCGAATTCTTCCGCGAGCCCGACGCGCACCTGGGCTTCCTGTTCGCCGGCGCCACGATGGGGCAGCTGCTGTCGATTCCGCTGCTGATCGCCGGCATCTGGCTGATCCGCACCGCGCGGCCAGCGGCGGCGCCAGTGCGATGAACCCGGCCGAGCGCGCGATCCGCGACCGGATCGCCCGCGACGGGCCGCTGCCGCTGGCCGAGTTCATGCGCACCGCGCTGGCGGACCCCGAGCATGGCTACTACCGGACCCGCGATCCGATCGGGCGCGGCGGCGACTTCGTCACCGCGCCGGAGATCAGCCAGGCATTCGGCGAGCTGATCGGCCTGTGGTGCGCGGTGACCTGGCGGCTGATGGGCGCGCCCGCGGCCGTCCGGCTGGTCGAGCTCGGCCCCGGCCGCGGCACGCTGATGGCCGATGCGCTGCGCGCCGCGGCGCCGGTGCCGGGCTTCCGCGCCGCGCTGTCGATCCACCTGGTGGAGACCAGCCCGCGGCTCGCCGAGGTTCAGCGCGCCGCGCTGGGCGGCGCCGGCGCGCGGTGGCACGAGTCGCTGTCCGGCGTGCCGTCCGGCCCGCTGCTGCTGATCGCCAACGAGCTGTTCGACGCGCTGCCGGTCGACCAGTACGTGCGCGCCGCCGACGGCTGGCGCCGGCGCGCGGTCACGGTTGGCGCCGCCGGCGACCTGTCGTTCGCCGATATCGCCTGCGCGCAGCCGGACCTGCCGGACGCACCGGCGGGAACCGTCTGCGAGGTCTCCGACGAGGCGATCGCGCTGGCCGCCGCGATCGGCCGCCGCGTGGCGATGGACGGCGGCGCGGCGCTGATCGTCGACTACGGCCCGCTGCAGCGTTCGACCGGCCGGTCGCTGCAGGCCGTCCGGGGCCATGCCTTCGCCGACGTGCTGGACGCGCCCGGCACGGCGGACCTTTCCGCGCATGTCGATTTCGCGGCGCTGGCGGACGCGGCGCGGGCGGCGGGCGCGCGTGCGTTCGGGCCGGTGACGCAGCGCGCGTTCCTGCGCCGGCTCGGGATCGAAGTGCGGCTCGCCCGGCTCGCCGCGACGGGCGGCAGCGCCGCCGAGTCGGGCGCGCGCTTGATCGACCCGGCCGGAATGGGCACCTTGTTCAAGGTGATGGCGCTGACGCATCCCGGTCTGCCGGCGCCGGCGGGGTTCGAGGAGACGGAGGAACGGTGCTGAGGCTTGCGGTGCTCGACGGCGCGCCGGGCGTGCGCCACGCCTTCTTCACGCGCGACGGCGGCGTGAGCGGCGGCATCTACGCCTCGCTCAATTGCGGCTTCGGCTCCGGCGACCGGCGCGAGGACGTGGCGGAGAACCGTGCCCGCGCGCTGCGCCGGCTCGACCCGGATGCCGGCGGCCTGGTCACCGCGCACCAGGTCCACAGCGCCGACGCGGTGACGGTGACCGCGCCGTGGAAGCCGGGCGAGGCCCCGCGCGCCGACGCGATGGTGACCGACCGGCCCGGCGTCGCGCTGGGCATCCTGACCGCCGACTGCGCCCCGGTGCTGTTCGCCGACGCCGGCGCCGGCGTGATCGGCGCGGCGCACGCCGGCTGGCGCGGCGCGCTGACCGGCGTGCTGGAGGCGACCGTGGCGGCGATGGAGGGGCTGGGCGCCGACCGGTCGCGCATCCGTGCCGCCATCGGCCCGTGCATTGGCCGCGCCTCCTACGAGGTGGGGCCGGAGTTCCCGGCCCCGTTCCTGGCCGCGGACGCGGACGCCGCAACGCTGTTCGACCCGTCGCCGCGGCCAGGCCACCACCGCTTCGACCTGGAAGGCTATGCCTGGCGCCGGCTGGTCCGCCTGGGCCTCGCCGCGGTCGATGCGGCAGGGCGCGACACCTGTGCCGAGGACGCGGCTTTCTTCAGCTACCGCCGCACCTGCCTGAACGGCGGGCGCGACTACGGCCGCGGCCTGTCGGCGATCGTGCTGGCCGGCTGACGGATGCCCCACCTGATCCTGCTCGGCGCGTTCTTCGTCATCGCAATGCTGGCGACCTGTGTCTTCATCGTCTAGATGGCTGGCGGCAGCGGCGGCGCTGCTCCTGGCCGCCTGCCAGCCGGTGCCCAAGCCGTTCGGCGAGGACGCCGAGATCAAGCGCAACCCACTGCTGGAGATCCCCGACCGCGGCGGCATCGTGATCCTGGACGTGGACGGCGCGCCGCCAGCGATGGCGGCGAGCCTGCCCGAGGCGACGGCCGAGGCGCTGACCCGGCTCGAGATCCCGGCGGCGACCAGCGGCGGCAACCGCAAGAGCCAGTACCTGCAGGGCCGCGCCGTCACCCAGGCCTGGCCGGGCGGCCGGATCGCCATCGAGCTGGACTGGACCCTAGTCGACAGCGGCGGCAAGACGGTCGGCGCCCATACGGTGACGGCAGAGGCGCCCGCCGGCGCCTGGCCGGCGGCCGAACGCCAGCTCGTGTCGCGGCTGGCGGAGCAGTCGGCGGCCGGGGTCGCCGGGATCCTGGGCGCGGAACCGATCCGCGGCCTGGCGAGCCGGCCCATCCATGTGCCTGCGCCCGAGGGCACGCGCGACGGCAAGGGCGAGGCCATGCAGGTCGCCATGCAGACGGCCCTGCGGGCCAACCGGCTGCAGGTCGCCGACCGGCCGGCGCCCGACGGCCTGCAACTGATCGGCCGGATCAGCCTGGGCCCGCCGGCGGCCGGCATGCAGGACGTGGCGGTGCTGTGGCTGGTTCTGGCGCCCGGCGGCAAGGAGCTCGGCCGGCTCAACCAGCGCAACGCGGTGCCGATGTCGATCATCGACCAGGAGTGGCCGCTGGTCGCCCAGGCGGTCGCCGAGAACGCGGCGCCGGGGGTGAAGGAACTGCTGGAAACCCTGCCGCCCGAGGCCGCCCCGGCGGCCGGGCAGTGAGCGTCGAGGGCGAAAACCGGGGACAGTGCGACGCCGTCCGTGACTCCGGTGTGAAACTCGGGGTAAATTCCGCCACTTTTCCCGGCCGGCCCACCGCGGCGCCGCCACCCACACCACGTTCCCGGTATGAAGATCGTCGCCTGCAACAGTAACCGTCCGTTGGCGGAAGCGATCGCGGCCTATCTGGGGCTGTCGCTGACCAAGGCCAGCATCCGCCGCTTCGCCGACATGGAATGCTTCGTCGAGATCCAGGAGAACGTCCGCGGCGAGGACGTGTTCGTAATCCAATCGACGTCCTATCCCGCCAACGACCACGTGATGGAGCTGCTGGTCACCCTGGACGCGCTGAAGCGCGGCTCGGCCCGGCGCATCACAGCGGTGATCCCCTATTTCGGCTACGGCCGGCAGGACCGCAAGTCGGGGCCGCGTACCCCGATCTCGGCCAAGTTGTGCGCCAACATCATCACCGTCGCCGGCGCCGACCGGGTGCTGACGCTGGACCTGCATGCCGGGCAGATCCAGGGCTTCTTCGACATCCCGGTGGACAACCTTTTCGCCGCCCCGGTCTTCCTGCGCGACATCCGCGAGACCTACAACGGCAGCGACCTGGTCATGGTGTCGCCCGACGTCGGCGGCGTGGTGCGCGCGCGCGCGATCGCCAGCCGCCTCGACGCCGACCTCGCCATCATCGACAAGCGGCGCGAGCGCGCCGGCGTGTCCGAGGTGATGAACATCATCGGCGACGTGGAGAACCGCGACTGCGTCCTGATCGACGACATCGTCGATTCCGCCGGCACCCTGTGCAACGCCGCCGCGGCGCTGACCAAGGCCGGCGCCCGGTCGGTCGCGGCCTACGTCACCCACGGCGTCCTGTCGGGCGAGGCGGTGGGCCGGGTCGGCAACTCGTCGCTCAAGTCTCTGGTGCTGACCGACTCGATCCGGGCGACCGATGCGGTCAGCGGCAGCCCCCACGTCCGCCAGCTCACCATCGCCCCCCTGATGGCGGAGGCGATCGGCCGCATCTCCGAGGAACGGTCGGTATCAAGCCTGTTTGACTAATCCGGCGGCGTTCGCTAAACGTAGCCGCCCGCTGCGCCGGACGGTCGCGGCCGGCGGAAGCATTGGATTTGGGGCGAGGCGGCCGCGCGGCCGCGCCCGACGCGAAGGAGAACTGTCATGGCCGAGACCGCGACCCTTGCCGCCACGCCGCGTACGGCGCCGGGCAAGAGCGGCGCCCGCGCCGCCCGCCGCGAAGGCGCCGTCCCCGCCGTCGTCTACGGCAAGGACACCGAGCCGTTCTACGTGACGATCGAGCGCAAGGCGCTGCTGCGCGAGCTCGGCAAGCCCGGCTTCTTCATCCACATGCTGGACCTCGACGTCGCCGGCAAGCGGGTTCGCGTGCTGCCGCGCGACATCCAGTACCACCCGGTCACCGACGTGCCGGTCCACGCCGACTTCGTGCAGTATTCGGCCGACCGCCGCATCCACGTGGCGGTGCCGGTGCAGTTCGCCAACCAGGATGCCTCGCCCGGCCTGAAGCGCGGCGGCGTGCTCAACATCGTGCGCCACGAGATCGAGGTGACGTGCAGCCCGGGCGCCATCCCCGACAGCTTCACCATCGACCTGGCCGGGACGGAGATCGGCAACTCGATCCACGCCAGCGTCATCAGCCTGCCGGCCGAGGTGAGCTTCGTGATCACCGACCGCGACTTCACCATCGCGACGATCGCCGCGCCGACCACGGTCGCCGAGGAAGCCGCCGCCGCCGCCCAGCCGGGCGCCGCAGCGGCCGCGCCGGCCGCGGCCGCGACGCCGGCCAAGAGCTGACCGGGGCGAGCCGCCGCCCGCCATGCATCTTCTGGTCGGGCTCGGCAACCCCGGCCGCGCCTACGCGAGCAATCGCCACAACATCGGCTTCATGGCGCTCGACGAGATCGTCGAGCGCCATGGTCTGTCGCGGCCCAAGTCGAAGTTCGCCGGCACGATCAACGAAGGCGCGATCGGCGGCGTGCGGGTGCTGGCGCTGAAGCCGCAGACCTACATGAACGAATCCGGCCGGTCGGTCGGCGAGGCGGTGCGCTTCCTCAAGATCGGCGCCGCGGACGTGACGGTGTTCCATGACGAGCTCGACCTCGCGCCGGGCAAGCTGCGGGTCAAGCACGGCGGCGGCGCCGGCGGCCACAACGGCATCCGCAGCATCGACGCCCACATCGGTGCGGACTACCGCCGGGTGCGCATCGGCATCGGCCACCCCGGCACGAAGGAGCGGGTCACCGGCCACGTGCTCGACGATTTCTCCAAGTCCGAGCGCGACGGCTGGGTGCGCACCACGATCGAGGCGATCGCGGACGCCGTGCCGCTGCTGCTCGGCGGCGACGACGCCGGGTTCGCGACGCGGGTGGCCCTCCTGACCCAGCCGCCGAAGCCGCCCAAGCCGGCCCGGCCCACGCCGGCCGAGGAGTCCTGATGGGTTTTCGCTGCGGTATCGTCGGCCTGCCGAACGTCGGGAAGTCGACCCTGTTCAATGCCCTGACCGCATCCACCGCGGCCGAGGTGGCCAACTATCCGTTCTGCACCATTGAGCCGAACGTCGGGCGCGTGCCGATGCCCGACCCGCGGCTCGACAAGCTCGCCGAGCTGGCGAAATCCGCCAAGGTGGTGCCGACGTTCCTCGACTTCGTCGATATCGCCGGGCTGGTCAAGGGCGCGAGCCAGGGCGAGGGCCTGGGCAACCAGTTCCTGGCCCACATCCGAGAGGTCGATGCGATCGCCCACGTGGTGCGCTGCTTCGAAGGCTCCGACATCACGCACTACGAGGGCACGGTCGACCCCATTGCCGACATCGAGACCATCGACACCGAGCTGATGCTGGCCGACCTCGACAGCCTGGAGCGGCGGATCGACCCGCTGAACAAGCGCGTGCGCGGCGGCGACCGCCAGGCGAAGGAGACGCTGCCGCTGGTCGAGCGCGCGGTGACGGCCCTGCGCGAGGGCCGGCCGGCGCGATCGGTGCCGCGCAGCGCCGACGAGGAGCCGCTGTTCCGGCAGCTGCAGCTGCTCACCGCCAAGCCGGTGATGTATGTCTGCAACGTCGACGAGGGCGCCGCGGCCGAGGGCAACGCGCTGTCGGCGAAAGTCGCGGCGCGCGCGGCGGCCGAGGGTGCCGAGACGGTGGTGGTCTCCGCCGCGATCGAGGCGGAGATCGCCGCGCTGTCCGACCCGGCGGAGCGGCGCGATTTCCTCGACTCGCTCGGCCTGACCGAGACCGGCCTCTACCGCATCGTGCGCGCCGGGCACGCGCTGCTGGGCCTCATCACGTTCTTCACCGCGGGGCCGAAGGAATCGCGCGCCTGGACGATCGCGCGCGGCACCAAGGCGGCGCAGGCCGCCGGCACCATCCACACCGACTTCGAGCGCGGCTTCATCTGCGCCGAGACGATCGGATACGACGACTACGTCGCCTGCGGCAGCGAGCAGGCGGCCAAGGAAGCGGGCAGGATGCGCCAGGAAGGCCGCGAGTACGTCGTGCGCGACGGCGACGTGATGCTTTTCCGCTTCAACGTCTAAGGCTAGAGTCGCGCCGCCATCACATATCCATCAGGGGGATAGCATGGGTCAGACCATCCAACTCAAGACAAAAGACGGCCACACGCTCAACGCCTACAAGGCCGAACCCGCCGGCAAGCCGAAGGGCGGCATCGTCATCATCCAGGAGATCTTCGGCTTCAATAAGCACATGCGCGAGGTCGCCGACCGCTGGGCGTCCAAGGGCTATCTCGCCATCGGCCCGCACATGTTCGACAGGGTCGAGAAGGGTCTCGACCTCGGCTACGTCGAGAAGGACTTCGCCAAGGGCCGCGAGACCCGCGGCAAGCTGACCGACGACATGATCCTGGCAGACGTCGCGGCGGCGGTCGAGGCGGCCAAGGCCGGCGGCAAGGTCGGCATCATCGGCTTCTGCTTCGGCGGCTACGTCACCTACCTGTCGGCGTGCAACGTGGACGGCATCGCCTGCGCGATGTCCTATTACGGCGGCGGCATTGCGGCGAAGAAGGACCTCAAGCCGAAGTGCCCGATCCACCTCAACTTCGGCGACAAGGACGCGGCGATCCCGCTGTCCGACGTCGATGCGATCAAGAAGGCGCAGCCCGACGCCAAGGTCTTCGTCTACGACGACGCCGGCCACGGCTTCTGCACCGACGACCGTGCCGGTGCCTGGGCGCCGGACGCGTGCAAGCGCGCCACCGCGCGCAGCGAGGCCCTGATGGCCGAGTGCGTCGGCTAGGAAAACCACTTCTCGGCGGACAAAGGGGCGGGCTTAGGCCCGCCCCTTTCGTTTACAGGGACCGCATTTCCATTGCGGCCAACCCCGATTGACACCTATGGGTAATTAAAGTGTCATACAAGAATTGGCTTGGCTTCGGGCAATGGCGGCCGTTTTCGCAACCTGAGGGCGAGACTTCGTCGATGCGTTCCATTAAGCGTAGTCTGATATGTCCGTCGCGTCTCTCTTTGTTTACCTTACCGCCCTGCCGCTGCTCCACTTGGCCTATTTTCTCTCGGGCTTTGCGCAGCGGCGCGAAGACCTGTGGGTGTTCGGCTCCTGGGGCGGGCGGCGCTATGCCGACAATGCGGCCGCCTTTTTCCGCTATTGCGCCGCGCGCACCGGCGGCACGGTCGAGGTGGCGTGGATCAGCCGCGACCGGCGCATCGTCGCGGCGTTGCGGGCCGACGGCCTGAGCGCGCACTGGATCTATTCGCCACGCGGCATGCTGTGCTGCCTGCGGGCCGGCGTCTACGTGTTCGACTGCTTTTCCAAGGACATCAACCACTGGCTGTCGCGCGGCGCGCTGAAGGCCAATTTGTGGAGCGGGGTGCCGCTGAAGACCTTCGAGCGCGACATCCGCCAGCCGGGCAGCCGCTACTACCGGCTGTTCCACGGCTCGCTGGCGGAGCGCTGGGCGCTGTCGGCGCTGATGCCCTGGCACGCGACCAGGCCGGATTTCCTTATCAGCACCTCCGCGGCCACCCGCGACATCCTGTGCCGCGCGTTCGACGTCCCGCGCATCAAGGTGGCGATCACCGGGCTGCCGAGAAACGATGCGATGATGGAAGCGCCCGTCGCGCCCGGCGACGTCCTGCCGCCCGCCGCCGCCGCCGCCCGCCGCGACGGCCGCAAGGTCTTCCTCTACCTGCCCACCCTGCGCGACCACGGCAGGCCGTTCCTCGACATCGACTGGGCGGCGCTGGATGCGTTTCTGGCCGCGAACGGCGCGGTGCTGATGTATCGCTTCCACCCGATGGACGCGAACAGCGTGAGCTACACGTCGGAATCGATCGTCGAGCTGCCACGCGCGATCGACATCCCCGACGTGCTGCCGCACGTGGACTGCCTCGTCAGCGACTATTCGTCGGTGGTGGTCGACTACCTGCTGCTCGACCGGCCGATGATCTACTACTTTCCCGACGCCGACGGCTTCGCCGCGACCGGCCGGTCGCTCAACTTCGACCTGGATCGCATCGCGGCCGGGCCGATCGCGACGTCGGCCGGCGCGCTGATGACCGCGATGCGCGGCGTCCTCGACGGGGTCGAGGACCAGCCCGCCGCCCGTCAGCGACGCCAGGACGTCGCCGCGCTGTTCCACGCCCACCAGGACGGCCGGGCGAGCGAGCGGCTGCTCGACGCCATCGCGCTGCGCCTGCGCAACGGCGAGGCGCTGATCCGCATCGGCGCGGCGGCGCGTTCGCGCGCGGCCGGATCGTAGCGGCATGACGGCCCCGGCCGGCGCAGGGCAGGTCGCCCCTGCCCTGCCCGCGGCGGCCGGGCGGCTCGCGCGCTGGCGCCGGCACGACCTGGTCGCGCTGGCGCGCCGGTCGGCGATGCTGTTCGCGACCCGCGTCAGCGGCGCGGCGATCGCCTACCTGACCCAGGTCCTGCTGGCGCGCTGGATGGGCGCGGACGAGCTCGGTGTGTTCATCGTCGCCTTCTCGCTCGGCCTTCTCCTGACCACGGTGGCGACCCTAGGCTACGCCGACACGGCGCTGCGCTTCATCCCGCCGGCGCTGGCGCAGGGCGACGCCGCCGCGGTGCGCGGCTGGCTGCGCCGCGGCCGCCAGGTGGTGCTGGCCGCTGGCGTCGCGGTCGCCGCCGTCGGCGTCGCCGCGGCGCTGGGCGGCGCGGTGCCCGACCGCTACGGCGCGCCTGTACTCGTCGCCTGCCTGGGCGTGCCGGCGTTCGCGGCGATCCGCTTCCATGCCGCGCTGGCGCACGCGCTGTCGCGCTTCCAGCTCGCCACGCTGCCCGCGACGATCGCGCGGCCGGCGCTGTTCCTGGTCGCGCTCGCGGTGCTGTGGCGGCTGAACCGCACGCTGACCGCGACCGATGCGATGGTGCTGCACTTCCTCGTGGTGGTCGCCGTGGCCACGGCCGTCTTCGTCCTGGCCACGCGCGCGGTGGATCGCGACCTCGCCGCCGCCCCGCCGCGCGCGCAGACGCGGCTGTGGCTGCGCACCGGGCTGCCGCTGCTGCTGATCACGCTGTTCGCCGAGTATTTCCCCGACATCGCGATCGTGCTGCTCGGCCTGTTCCTGCCGCCGCACGACGTGGCGGTGTTCAACGCGGCGTTCCGCACCGCCTTCCTGCTCGCCTTCGCGATCATGGCGATCGACGCGGCGATGCTGCCGCGCGCCTCGCGCCTGCATGCGACCGGCGACCGCGCCGGGCTGCAGCACCTGGCGGTGCGCACGAGCCAGCTCAAGCTGGCGGCCGCGCTGGCGGGCTTCGCCGTACTCGCCGGCCTCGGCCATCATCTGCTGGCGCTGTTCGGCCCGGCCTTCACTGCCGGCCGCAGCGCCCTCCTGATCCTCGCCGCGGCGCAGGTCGTGACCGCGGCGGCCGGGCCCGGCGCGGCGCTGCTGGCGGTGACCGGGCACCAGGACCGCTGCCTCGGCGTCTTCGCGCTCGGCCTGGGCGCGACGGTCGCGCTGGTGTCGCTGCTGGCGCCGCGCTACGGCATCGAGGGCGCGGCGGCCGCGATCGTCGCCGTCACCGCCGCTTGGAGCGTCTGGCTGAACCTGATCGTCGCCCGTCGCGTCGGCATCCGGCCGTGGGCGTTCGCCCGGCGCCGGCCGGGCTAGCCGCGCCCCGGCTGGCGGCCGTAGGTCGCGAACTTCGCCACCACGCGTCGCATCTCCGTCGCTGGCAGGAGCTTGGGCCGGCCGACCTGCAGCGCGCGCCAGTACTGCTCCGCCAGCGCCTCCACCTCCATCGCGAGGTCGAGGGCGGCGCGCAGGTCGGGCCCCGCCGCGATCATGCCGTGGTTGGCGAGAAGGCACGCCTTGCGCCCCTCGAGCGCCGCCAGCGCGTGGTCGGACAGCGCCTGGGTGCCGAACGTCGCGTAAGGCGCGCAGCGGATGTCGGCGCCGCCGGCCTTCGCCACCATGTAGTGGAACGAAGGGATCGGCATGTGCAGCACCGCGAGCGTGGTGCAGAACGGCGGGTGCGCGTGCACCACCGCCCCGATCTCGGGCCGCGCCTTCAGGATCGCGACGTGGAAGCGCCATTCGCTCGACGGCAGCAGCGGACCCTCGGCCGTGCCGTCGAGGCGCATCGCCACCACGTCGGCCGCGCGCAGCGCGTCGCACGGCACGCCGGTCGGGGTGATCAGGAGCCCTTCGGGCGTGCGCGCGCTGACGTTGCCCGAGGTGCCGCGGTTGATGCCAAGCGCATCCATCCGCGCCGCGGTTGCGACGATGTCGCGCCGCAGCAGCGCGTGGCGCAGCCGCGCCGCCATGTCAGGCGGTCGCCTTGGCGCGGCGTTCGGGGAACAGGCGGAGCAGGCCGTCGCGCGAGGCCTCGGCGACGCCGCGCTCGGTGATCAGGCCGGTGACGAGGCGGGCCGGCGTCACGTCGAAGCCGAAATTGGCCGCCGCGCTGCCCGGCGGCGTCAGCGCGACGGCGGCGAGCGTGCCGTCGGCGGCGCGGCCGGCGATGCGGATGACCTCCGCCGGGTCGCGCTCCTCGATCGGGATGTCCCTGATGCCGTCGTCGATCGTCCAGTCGATCGAGGGGCTGGGCACCGCGGCGTAGAACGGCACGCCGTTGTCGTGCGCGGCGAGCGCCTTCAGATAGGTGCCGATCTTGTTGCACACGTCGCCCGACGCCGTGGTGCGGTCGGTGCCGACGATGCAGAGATCGACCCGGCCGTGCTGCATCAGGTGGCCGCCGGCGTTGTCCACGATCACGGTGTGCGGCACGCCGTGCTCGCCGAGCTCCCACGCGGTGAGGGAGGCGCCCTGGTTGCGCGGCCGCGTCTCGTCGACCCAGACGTGGACGGCGATGCCGGCATCGTGCGCCATGTAGATCGGCGCCAGGGCGGTGCCCCAATCGACGGTCGCGATCCAGCCGGCGTTGCAGTGGGTCAGCACGTTGACCGGCCGCGCCGCGCCGGCGCGCGCCTGCGCCGCGCGGATCAACGCCAGCCCGTGGCGGCCGATCGCCTGGTTGAGCGCCACGTCGTCGTCGCAGATCGCCGCCGCTCGGGCGAACGCCGCATCGGCGCGCGCCGAAGGCGGCAGCGCGGCGAGATGCGCGCGCACGTCGTCGAGCGCCCAGCGCAGGTTGACCGCGGTCGGCCGCGTCGCCATCAGCACCTGGCAGCCATGGTCGAGCACCGCGTCGGAGGGATCGGCGCGCATCGCGAGCGCGATGCCGTAGGCCGCGGTGGCGCCGATCAGCGGCGCGCCGCGCACCTGCATCGACCGGATGGCGTGCGCCGCCGCGTCCATCGTCGCCAGGCGGATCACGGCGAACTCGTGCGGCAGCCGGGTCTGGTCGATGATCTCCACCGCCGCGCCGTCGGCGGCGGGCCAGATCGACCGGTATGCCCGGCCGCCGACCTTCATGACGCGAGCACGCGCCGGGCCACGGCGTCGAGCCGAGCGGCGACCGCGGGGTCGCGCGCGTCGGGCGCGGTGATGATCGCGTTGTCGAGCGCCGTGTGGCAGCCCTGCGGGCACGGCCGCGCGCGGCCGCCCAGCCGGGGCACCACCGCGCGCAGCAGGCGCCTGGCCTTCGCCGCGTTCTCGTGCAGCACCTTGATCACCGCCTCCACCGACACCGCCGCCTCGTGCGGGTGCCAGCAGTCGTAGTCGGTCACCATGGCGACGGTCGCGTAGCACATCTCCGCCTCGCGGGCGAGCTTGGCCTCGGGCATGTTGGTCATGCCGATCACGTCGCATCCCCACGCGCGGTAGAGCTCGGATTCCGCGCGGGTGGAGAACTGCGGGCCCTCCATCACCAGATAGGTGCCGCCGCGCGCGATGGGAACACTGGTGTCGCGCCCCGCCGCCTCGATCGCGTCGCCGCAGTGCCGGCAAACCGGGTCCGCCATCGAGACATGGGCGACCAGGCCGGCCTCGAAGAAGCTCTTGGTGCGCGCGAAGGTGCGGTCGATGAACTGGTCGACCAGCACGAATGCGCCCGGCGCGTGCTCCGCCCGCAGGCTGCCGACCGCGCTGACCGAGACGATCTCGGTGACGCCGAGCCGCTTCAACGCGTCGATGTTGGCGCGGAAGTTGAGCTGCGAGGGCGGCACCTTGTGACCGCGGCCGTGGCGCGGCAGGAACGCCACCGCCTGGCCGTCGAGCGTGCCGGTCAGGATGTCGTCGGACGGACAGCCGAACGGCGAGGCGACCGACACCCAGCGGGTGTCGGCGATACCGTCGATGTCGTAGAGGCCGGAGCCGCCGATGATCCCGACGACGGGGCCGCCGCCGCGCCCGGCCGTGGCCCCCGCGGTCAGTGGACTGCGGCCCAGATCTTGCGCTTCACGGCGTAGAGCAGGCCGGTCAGCACGATCAGGAACAGGATGACCTTGACGCCCATGCGCTTGCGCAGCTCCGTCTCCGGCTCGGACGCCCAGGCGAGGAAGGTGGTCACGTCGCGCGCCATCTGGTCGACCGTCGCGCTGGTGCCGTCGGCGTAGGTCACCCCATCGGGGTTGAGCGGCGGCGGCATGGCGATCTGATGGCCGGGAAAGGCGGCGTTGTAGTTCATGCCTTCCGACATCTTCATGTCGGCCGGCGGCTCCTTGTAGCCGGTCAGCAGCGCGTAGACGTAGTCCGGCCCGCCGAGGCGCGCCTTCACCACGTTGGACAGCTCGACCGGATAGGCGCCGTTGTTGGCCGCGCGCGCCGCCAGCTCGTTCGCGAAAGGCGCCTTGACGCGGTCGGTCAGCCGGCCGGGGCGGGTGAACATCTCGCCCTGGTCGTTGGGGCCGTCGCCGACCTCGACCTCGGAGGCGACCTGGCGGACCTGGTCCTCGGAGAAGCCGAGCTGCATCAGGTGGCGGTAGTAGATGTGGTGCAGGCCATGGCACGCCGCGCAGACTTCGCGGTAGACCTGGAAGCCGCGCTGTGCGGCGCCGCGGTCGAAGGTGCCGAACAGCCCCTGGAACGACCAGTGCTGCGCGGCGATGTGCGGCGCCTCGGCGGCGAAGGCCGGCGCGGACGCGGCCAGTCCGGCCGCCGCCGCGGCCGCGAGCAACAGGCGACGCATCACGCCTTCTCCATCGGCTTGGCGGTAGACCGCGCCGGCTGCATGCCGCCGCCCTTGAGCACCGGTTCGGAGATGCTGGTCGGCAGCGGCCGCGGCGTTTCCATCCGGCCCACGATGGGCAGGATCACCAGGAAATGCAGGAAGTAGTAGGCGGTCGCGATGCGCCCGATCACCACGAACATGCCTTCCGGCGGGTTGGCGCCGCACCAGCCGAGCACGATGCAGTCCACCAGGAAGATCCAGAACAGCTGGCGATAGATCGGCCGGTACTTGGCGCTGCGCACCGGCGAGGTGTCGAGCCACGGCAGCACGAACAGGATCGCGATCGAGCCGAACATCGCGATCACGCCGGCGAGCTTCGCGTCGATGAACCAGATGTCGGGCACCGCCCGCAGGATCGCGTAGAACGGCAGGAAGTACCATTCCGGCACGATGTGCGGCGGGGTCTGCAGCGGGTTGGCGGGGATGTAGTTGTCCGGCTCGCCGAAGAAATTCGGCGCGAAGAACACGAAGCCGAAGAACAGGATCAGGAACACGCCGAGGCCGAACAGGTCCTTGATCGTGTAGTACGGGTGGAACGGGATCGAATCCTGCTTGCCCTTGATCTCGATGCCGACCGGGTTGTTCGAGCCGTGGGTATGCAGCGCCACGATGTGCAGCGCGACCACGCCCAGGATCACGAACGGCATCAGATAGTGCAGGCTGAAGAAGCGGTTCAGGGTCGGGTTGTCGACCGCGAAGCCGCCCCACAGCCAGGTGGTGATCGCGTCGCCGACCAGCGGGATCGCGGTGAACAGGCTGGTGATCACCGTGGCGCCCCAGAAGCTCATCTGGCCCCACGGCAGCACGTAGCCCATGAAGGCGGTCGCCATCATCAGCAGCAGGATCACCACGCCCAGCATCCACAGCAGCTCGCGCGGCGACTTGTACGAGCCGTAGTACATGCCGCGGAAGATGTGGATGTAGACCACGATGAAGAACGCCGAGGCGCCGTTCATGTGGATGTAGCGGATCAGCCAGCCGTAGTTGACGTCGCGCATGATGCGCTCGACCGAATCGAACGCCAGGCTGGTGTGCGGCGTGTAGTGCATCGCGAGGATGATGCCCGTCGCGATCATCATGACCAGCACGATGCCGGCCAGCGAACCGAAGTTCCACCAGTAATTCAGGTTCTTCGGGGTCGGGTACTCATGCAGCTCGTGCTGCATGTAGGTGATGACCGGGAGCCGGTGGTCGATCCAGTCGGAGACCCGCTTGACGATGACTTCGGGCGTTGCCATGGCGCCGCCCCCTAACCGATCCGCAGCATCGAATTTTCCATGAACTCGTAGGCCGGCACCTCGAGGTTCTTCGGCGCTGGTCCGTGCCGGATGCGCCCGGAGGTGTCGTAGACCGAGCCGTGGCACGGGCAGAACCAGCCGCCGTACTCGCCGCGCGGGTCGCTCGTCTTCTGGCCCAGCGGCACGCAGCCCAGGTGGGTGCACACGCCGACGACCACCAGCCACTCCGGCCGCTTGGCGCGCGCCTCGTCGGTCTGCGGATCGGGCAGGTCGCGCAGGTTGACCGACTTCGCCGCCTCGATCTGCTCCGGCGTGCGGCGGTCGATGAACACCGGCTTGCCGCGCCACGACACCGTCACCCGCTGGCCGACCTGGATCGGCGACAGGTCGAGCTCGGTGGTCGAGGCCGCCAGCACGTCGGCGGCCGGGTTCATCTGGTGGATCAGCGGCCAGACCGCCGCGCCGGTCGCGAACGCCCCGAAGGCGCCGGCGGCGAGATAGAGGAAATCCCGCCGGGACGTGCCTTCGTCGTCGTGGTGCGGATCGGCGGTCTGTTCCTGGGTTCCTGCCATCATATTCCCCTGCCCGTGTCGGCGGGCGAGCATGACCCAACCGCGCGGGCGTTTGCTACCATCATCTCCCACCCCCGCAATGCGGCACTCTGCCGCAGCGGCGGTGGCGAACGGAGCCGCAAGCGCGCCGTCGGTATAATGAAAAAATCTGAATCGGGAAACACTTGCGGCCCCCGGCCCGCTCGTTCGGATTCACCCTGATGCGGCTGGCGCTGTACCAACCGGACATCCCGCAGAACACCGGCGCGATCCTGCGCCTGGGCGCCTGCCTGGGCGTCGCGGTGGACGTGATCGAGCCGTGCGGCTTCCTGTGGGACGACCGCCGCCTGCGCCGCGCCGGCATGGACTACCTGGCGGGGGTCACGGTGGCGCGGCACCGGTCGTGGACCGACTTCCGCGCCGCGCGCGGCGCCGGCCGGCTGGTGCTGCTGACGACGCGGGCGTCCGTCCGCCACGACGATTTCCGCTTCGAGGCGGCGGACGTCCTGCTGCTCGGGCGCGAGAGCGCCGGCGTGCCCGACGACGTCCACGCAGCGGCCGACGCGGCGGTTCGGGTGCCGATGCGGCCGGGCGCGCGGTCGCTCAACGTGGCGCTGGCGGCGGCGATCGTCCTGGCGGAAGGTCTGCGCCAGACCGGCGGCCTGCCGGCCGGGAGGGAAGACGGATGAGCCTGGAGACCGAGAAGGCAGCCGCCGCGGCGTGGTTCGCCGACCTGCGCGACCGCATCTGCGGCGCGTTCGAGGCGATCGAGGACGCGGTGGACTCGCCGCAGTGCGCCGGACGGCCCGGCCGCTTCGAGCGCAGGGCGTGGGACCGGCCGGAGGGCGGCGGCGGCGTCATGTCGATCATGCGCGGGCGGGTGTTCGAGAAGGTCGGGGTCAACGTCTCGACCGTCCACGGCGAATTCTCGCCCGAGTTCAGGAAGCAGATCCCGGGCGCCGACGACGACCCGCGGTTCTGGGCCTCGGGCATCTCGCTGGTCGCGCACATGTGCTCGCCGCGGGTGCCGGCGGTCCACATGAACACGCGGATGATCGTGACGACCAAGTACTGGTTCGGCGGCGGCGCCGACCTGACGCCGATGACCCCGGATCCGGCCGATACGGAAACCTTCCACGCCGCCTTCAAGGCCGCCTGCGACGGGCACGACCCGGCCTACTACCCGAAGTTCAAGGCATGGTGCGACGAGTACTTCTTCCTGCCGCACCGGAACGAGCCGCGCGGCGTCGGCGGCATCTTCTACGACTACCTCGCCGCCGGCGGCTGGGCGGCCGACTTCGCCTTCACGCAGGACGTCGGGCGGGCCTTCCTCGACGTCTATCCGAAGATCGCGCGCCGGCGCATGAACGAGCCGTGGACGGACGAGGAGCGCCGCCACCAGTTGGTGCGCCGCGGCCGCTACGTCGAGTTCAACCTGCTGTACGACCGCGGCACCCAGTTCGGGCTGCGCACCGGCGGCAACACCGAGGCGATCCTGATGTCGCTTCCCCCGGCCGCCGCGTGGCCGTA
>JBFWQM010000099.1:0-17385 GCA_050249455.1 Rhodospirillaceae bacterium
TGACGACATAGTCCTTCGCCGCGACCTCGTGCGCCATCTCGATCGAGTGCGGGCAGACGCCGAGCCAGTCAGGCTGCATCAGGACGGCGGGCCGCTTCGCCTTGACCGTCTCGTCGTAGACGATGACTCCCTCATACGGGTTGCCGTCGTAGTCGTAGGATACCTTCTTCTCGGCCATCGCGCGCCTCCCGGTTGGACGGCGAAATCCTAGCGAGTGCGCGCGGTCAGAACAAATCCAACTGATCGCCGGCGCGGGCGGGCGGGCAGAACTGCGTGGTGTCGAGGTCGAAGCGCCGGCGGTTGAAGCCGAAGCGCGCGGCGGCGCGGGTGAAGCGGTCCTCAATCAGGTCGGCGTAGGGGCCGGCGCCGCGCATCCGCTCGCCGAAATCCGAGGTGTAGAGCTTGCCGCCGCGCATGTCGCGCAGCAGGCCGAGCACGCGGTTCGCCTTCAGCGGCGCGTGCAGCGCGAGCCATTCCTCGAACAGGCCCTTGATCTCCAGCGGCAGGCGCAGCAGCACGTAGCCGGCGTGCGTCGCGCCGGCCGCGGCCGCGGCCTCCAGGATCGTCTCCATCTCGGGGTCGGTCAGGCCGGGGACGATCGGCGCCACCATCACGCCAGTGCGGATGCCGGCGGCCGACAGCGCGCGGATGGTGTCCAGCCGGCGCTGCGGCGTCGCCGCGCGCGGCTCCATCCGCCGCGCGAGGCCGCGGTCGAGCGTGGTGACGGAGACGAAGACGTGCGCCAGGTTCCGCGCGGCCATCGGCGCCAGGATGTCGATGTCGCGCGCCACCAGTGCCGACTTGGTGACGATGCCGACCGGGTGGCTGAACGCCGACAGCACCTCCAGGATCGACCGCGTGGTCAGGTATTGCCGCTCGATCGGCTGGTAGGGGTCGGTATTGGTCCCCATCGCGATCACGGCGCAGCGGTAGCGCGGCTTGCGCAGCTCGGCGTCCAGCAGGCGCGCGGCGTCCGGCTTGTGCAGCAGCCGGGTCTCGAAGTCGAGTCCGGGCGACAGCCCGAGGAAGGCGTGGGTCGGCCGCGCGAAGCAGTAGATGCAGCCGTGCTCGCAGCCGCGATAGGGGTTGATCGAGCGGTCGAACGGCACGTCGGGCGACTGGTTGCGCGCGATGATGGTGCGCGTGGCATCGACCGTGACGGTGGTGCGCAGCGCCGGCAGCGTCTCGTCCTCAGTCTCGTCGCGCGCCCAGCCGTCGTCCACCGCCTCGTGCGCGAAGCGCTCGAAGCGGCCGTCGCGGTTGGTGACGGCGCCGCGTCCCTTGCGCGGGGCGCCGGGCGGCGGAGGGGACATGTCGGACATGCGCCGAGCATGTCATCGCCGCTGGAACATATCAAGAACAACGTGACAGCCTTGTCACTGGCCGGCGGAACCCGAGTCGCGGCCTCCTGGTTGCGGCACCGGAAAATGGAGCTTTGCGATGCGTATCTGTCTGATGCTGATGGCGTGCCTGGTGCTGTCCGGCTGCGGCCTGGTCGCCGCGCCGTGCCGCATCGCCTCGGCCGGCCTCAAGATCGTTCCGGTGGTCGGCCACGTCGCCGCCGCGCCGACCGACGCCTGCGCCGAGGTGATCGACCCGGGGCCTTGAACCGGAGGCGGGGGGCTGCAATCGTCGCCGGGTGAAGCTCTCCGTCGTCATCCCCACGCTGAACTGCGCCTCGGAATTGGCGGGCTGCATTTCGTCTTTGCGGCACGCGCCCCCTCCCCCAACCCCCTCCCACGAGGGGAAGGGGCTAGAAACTCCCCCTCCCCTCGTGGGAGGGGGCTGGGGGGAGGGGGCGCCTGTCCCGGAACCGGTGCCTGAAATAATCGTCCCCGACGGCGGCTCCACCGACGGCACGGTCGAGGCGGCGAACCGCGCCGGCGCGACCGTCATCGCCGCG
Organism: Rhodospirillaceae bacterium; assembly: GCA_050249455.1. Classification (GTDB taxonomy): domain Bacteria; phylum Pseudomonadota; class Alphaproteobacteria; order MPNO01; family VGEU01; genus JBFWQM01. Next base: position 1,904 of record JBFWQM010000099.1, read on the forward strand.
CCGCGCGGCCGCGGCAGCCAGCTCGCCGCCGGGGCGGGCGCCGCTACGGGCGACTGGCTCCTGTTCCTGCATGCCGACACGCGCCTGGTCGAGGGCTGGCGCGACGCGGTCGCGCAATTCGCGGCCGAGGGCGCCGGCAAGGCGGCGGCGTTCCGGCTGGTGCTCGACGACGACGCGCCGGCGGCGCGGCGGCTGGAGCGCATCGTCGCGTGGCGCTGCCGCGTCCTCGCGCTGCCCTACGGCGACCAGGGGCTGCTGATCTGCCGCGCGCTGTACGATCGGGTCGGCGGCTTCCGGCCGCTGCCGCTGATGGAGGACGTCGACATCGTGCGCCGCCTCGGCCGGCGGCGGCTCGTCATGCTCGACCATGCGGCGGTCACCTCGGCGGCGCGCTACCGCCGCGCCGGCTATCTGGCGCGCCCGGCGCGCAATCTGTCGTGCCTGGCGCTCTATTTCCTCGGCCTGCCGCCGCGGCTGATCGCCCGGCTCTACGGATGAGGCCGCGCCGGCACGTCGTCGTCTTCATGCGCGAGCCGGCGCTCGGCGCGGTCAAGCACCGGCTCGCCGCCGGGATCGGCGACGTCGCGGCGTGGCGGTTTTATCGCGACACCTCGCGCGCCGTGCTGCGCCGGCTCGCCGCCGACCGGCGCTGGCGCACCTGGATCGCCGCGACGCCGGACGGCGCGGCCATTGCGCCGCCGCGCGACTGGCGCCGCGTCGCGCGGGTGCCGCAGGGCCGCGGCGATCTCGGCGTGCGGATGGACCGCGCGCTGCGGGCGTTCGCGCCGCATCCGGTCGTCGTCGTCGGCAGCGATATCCCCGGCCTTGCGCCGCGCCACGTCGCGGCGGCGTTCCGCGCGCTCGCGGCCGCCGACATCGTGTTCGGGCCGGCCACAGACGGGGGGTACTGGCTGGTCGGCGCGCGCGGCGCGAAGCGGCGGCATCGGGCGTTCGCCGGCGTGCGCTGGTCGGGGCCGTATGCGCTGTCCGACAGCGTCGGATCGCTGGGGCGGCACGTGCGCATCGCCTACGGCCCGACGCTCGCCGACGTCGACGACGCCGCGGCGCTGGAACGCCGGCGTGCTATTTCCGGAGGTGCTCGGTGAGGCGCGGCATCAGTTCGACGAAGTTGCACGGCCGGAACCGGATGTCGAGCTGCCAGCGCAGGATCTCGTCCCAGCCGTCGCGGCAGGCGCCGGGCGAGCCGGGCAGGGCGAACAGGTAGGTGCCGCCGGCGACGCCCGCGGTCGCGCGCGACTGGATGGTGGACGAGCCGATCTTCTGGAAGCTGATCATGCGGAACAGCTCGCCGAAACCGGCGATCTCCTTCTCGTAGACCGAGGCGAAAGCCTCCGGCGTCACGTCGCGGCCGGTCACGCCGGTGCCCCCGGTGGCGATCACGACGTCGACCCGCGGGTCGGCGATCCATGCCCGCAGCTGGCCGGTGATGGCGCCGACGTCGTCGCGCACGATCTTCTTGTCGGCGAGCGTGTGGCCGGCCGCCGTCAGCCGTTCCGCCAGCGTCTGGCCGGAGCGGTCGTCGGCTTCGGTGCGGGTGTCGGAAACCGTCAGCACCGCGATGCCGACGGCCACGAAGGCGCGCGTCTCGTCAATGGGCATCGCGGGTCACACCGGGCGGTTCGTCCTCCGCGGAGATGTAAAGCGGGGCGCCGCCGGCGGCAAGCGCGTCCAGGCTCGGCGTCGGCACGCCCATCCGCATCTGGTAGATCCAGTAGTTGGCGAGCACGCGCTGGACGAAGGTCCGCGCCTGGCGCGACGGGATGCTCTCGATGAACAGCAGCCGGTCGCCGGTGGCGGCGAGGTCGCGCTGCCAGCGCGCCAGGTTGCCAGGCCCGCCGTTGTATGCGAGCGCCAGCAGCGCCACGTCGCCGCGCACGGTGTCGTGCTCCAGCAAGTAGCGCAGATAGCGCTGGCCCAGGTCCAGGTTTACGGCGGGGTCGAACAGCGCCTCCTTGGGCAGGTCGACCAGCTCGGCGCCGCCGACATAGGCGGCGGTCGCCGGCATGAGCTGCATCAGCCCGACCGCGCCGGAGCGGCTGACCGCCCGGACGTCGAACGCCGATTCCTGGCGCATGAAGGCGTAGACCAGCGCGGGGTCCACCGTGAACCCGCCCGGCGGCACCCAGCCGGGGATCGGATAGAGCGCCGCGTCGTGGCGCCCGCCGCTCTCGGCGAACAGCCCGGCGGCGCGCAGCGACAGCGGCGCGAACCGCACCTGCTCGGCCAGCGCCAGGACGGTCAGCGGCTCGGCCAGCCCGCCGCGGCCGGCGATGCCGGCCAGCTCGCGTTCGGCGCGGGCCGGCGCGCCAGACTGCAGCAGGGCGAGCGCGCGGCGCAGCGCGGGTTCCGCCATCGCCCGTCCGGCCATTTCGGCCGGCAGCGGCGGGACGTCCCATGTGAAGGCCGGCTCGGTGCCCAGGATGCGGTGGGCGATCAGGCCGTAGAAGGTGTCGGGATGCTCGGCGGCGGCCGCCAGCCAGTCCTCCACCCGCTCCGGACGCCCCGCATCCAGGGTCGCGCGCGCGGCCCAGAAGGCGGCGGCCGATCGCGGCCATGCCGGCAGGTCCGGCACGGCCGCCAGCGCTTCGAAGTAGGTCGCGGCGGCGTCGTAACGGGCCAGGCGGAACGCCGTGAGCCCGGCGATCCACATGGCTGCCGGCGCCGCATCGCCGGACCGGCGCACCGCGCGTTCGGCGAAGACGAACGCCTGGCCAGCCTCGCCCTGCTGGTACAGGTCGCCTGCGATCGTCGCGATCTCGTGATCGATCTCCGCCGTGCTCAGCACGCGCACCACATGGGGGTGTGCGAGGTAGCGCACCGCCTCCGCATGATGGCCGGCGCGCAGCCGCTTGCGGGCCGATTCCAGGATCCGCGCCGCCTCCTTGCGCAGCGCCGGCGTGCGCTCCGGCGGCGCGGGCGGCGCAGGCGACATGGCGCCGTTGTCCCAGCGGACGGCGGCGGCGGCGTAGGCGACGGCGGGCAGCGCCTCGGCCTCCGCCGGCGCCCGCTTGGCCGCCAGGAAGCGGATGGCCGGCGCATCGGGGTGGTCGGCATAGGCGGCGAGCCACGCCGCCAGCGCGTCGTGGCCGGCCCGGTAGTGCCTCGCGTCGAGGTAGCGCTGCGCCAGGACATGGCCCAGCAGCAGGCGATCGCCCAGCCGGCCGATCTCGGCATCGGCATCGGACCAGCGGCCGCCGGCCTGGGCGGCGAAGATGCGGCGGTACCTCTCCGCGTCCGCCGTCGCCAGCACGGCGACGGTCCGCGCATCGCGGTCGCTCGGTCGATGGCTGGCGTCCGGCAGTCGCGCGATCGAATGGGCCGGCCGCCGCTCCTCCGCGACGGTCGGATCCGGGTACGCGCACAACGCGGCCACCGCGACGGCGACGACCGCACTCACGAGCCGAACGCCGGTGAACGAATATCCGTCCATGGCGCCCCCTGATTTGCGGCCGGGCTCGTTGACCGAGTCTAATCCGGCTTCCCGACCGCTATAGAGGAGCGGTCGTTCGGTCACAAGTGTCCGAAATGAGGCTAAACGTCAACTATCCACAGAACATTTGCGGAACGCGCAAACGGCCCCCAACCCTCAGGGCATGTCGAGCCGATGCCGGATCGCCAGCAGGTCGATCCACGCCTCGCGCTTCTGCGCGGGGGAGCGCAGCAGATAGGCCGGATGGAAGATCGCGCGGGCGGGAATCGCGCGGTCCACGCCGGGTGCCCGGTACTCCAGCCACCGGCCGCGCAGCCGCATGATGCCGAGGTTGGTCTCGAGCAGCGCCTTCGCGGCGGCGGCGCCCAGGAAGACGACGATGGCGGGGTCGACCAGCGCGATGTGGCGCACCAGGAACGGCAGGCAGGCGGCGACCTCCGCGTTGGTCGGGTTGCGATTGCCGGGCGGCCGCCACGGCAGGACGTTGGTGATGTAGGCGCTGCCGCGGTCGAGGCCGATCGCGCCCAGCATCAGGTCGAGCAGCCGTCCGGACGGGCCGACGAACGGCAGGCCCTGGCGATCCTCCTCGGCGCCCGGCGCCTCGCCGATGCACATCACACGCGCCGCCGGGTTGCCGTCCGCGAACACCAGGTTCGCCGCGGTGTGCTTGAGCGGGCAGCCCTCGAACGCCGCCAGCGCGGCCTTGAGCTCCTCCAGGCTGCGCGCGGTCGCGGCCGCTTCGCGGGCGCTGTCGGCGACGTCCTGGCTCGACATCAGCGGCGCGTGCGGCAGGTCGGAAGGGGGCGGGGGCGGCGACGAAATCGGCGGCGGCGGCGGCGCGACCGCAGCGGCCGGCACAGCACGCGGCGCGGCCGGCGCCGCGCCGGGCGCGCCGATTCGGTTCACGGCGGTCTCGCCGATCGCCTCGTCGGCACCCGCCTCGATGTAGAAGCGCAGGAGGGCGATGCGCTCGTTCGGCGCGGTCATGGCAGGGCCAGTCCTAGCATGGCGGGCGATTGTCCGACAGCACCTCGCATGGGATAAAGGCGCCCCCCGCTGGGAGAGGGAGCACGGGAGCGGACATGGATCGCGAAGCGATGGAATTCGACGTGGTGATCGTCGGCGCCGGGCCGTCCGGGCTCGCGACGGCGATCCGGCTGAAGCAGCTCGCGCAAGCGCGCGACCACGAGCTTTCCGTCTGCGTCATCGAGAAGGGCTCGGAAGTCGGCGCGCATATCCTGTCGGGCGCGGTGTTCGAGACGCGCTCGCTCGACGAGCTGATCCCCGACTGGCGCGAGCGCGAGGCGCCGCTGGTGACGCCGGCGCGCGAGGACCGCTTCCTGTTCCTGACCGAGAAGCGCGCGACCCGTCTGCCGACGCCGCCGCAGATGAACAACCACGGCAACTACATCGTCAGCCTCGGCAACCTATGCCGCTGGCTGGCGACGCAGGCGGAGGCGCTGGGGGTCGAGATCTATCCCGGCTTCGCCGCCGCCGAGGTGCTATACGACGATACCGGCGCGGTGTGCGGCGTCGCCACCGGCGACATGGGCATCGGCAAGGACGGCCAGCCGACCGCGAGCCACACGCCGGGAGTGGAGCTGCGCGCGCGCCAGACCGTGTTCGCCGAGGGATGCCGCGGATCGCTGACCAAGACGCTGTTCCAGCGCTTCGACCTGCGCCGCGACGCCGATCCGCAGACCTTCGGCATCGGCATCAAGGAGCTGTGGGAGATCGAGCCGGGCAAGCACGACGCCGGCCTGGTCGTCCACACCGTCGGTTGGCCGCTCGACCGGGGCACCTACGGCGGCTCGTTCCTCTACCACCTGGAGAACAACCAGGTGGCGGTCGGGTTCGTGGTCGGCCTCGACTACAAGAACCCGTATCTGAGCCCGTTCGAGGAATTCCAGCGGTTCAAGACACATCCGGCGATCCGCCCCTTCTTCGAGGGCGGCCGGCGCATCGCCTACGGCTCGCGCGCGATCAACGAAGGCGGGTTCCAGTCGATCCCGAAGCTGTCGATGCCAGGCGCGGTGCTTGTCGGCTGCACGGCGGGCTTCCTCAACGTGCCCAAGATCAAGGGCTCGCACACCGCGATGAAATCCGGCATGACCGCGGCGGAGGCGGTGTTCGAGACGCTGGCCGGCGACGGGGGGCGCGAGGTGACCGCCTATCCCGAAGCGATGCGCAAGACCTGGGTGTGGGACGAGCTGCACCGGGTGCGTAACATTCGCCCGGCGTTCCGCAAGGGCCTGCTCGCCGGCATCGCCTATGCCGGCCTCGACACCTATGTCCTCCGCGGCAAGGCGCCGTGGACCTTCCACCACCATCCCGACAACGAAAGCCTGGTCCCGGCCAAGGACGCGATGCCGATCGACTACCCGAAGCCGGACGGCAAGGTCAGCTTCGACCGCCTGTCCTCGGTATTCATCTCGAACACCAACCACGAGGAGAACCAGCCGGCGCACCTGACCTTGAAGGACGACACCGTCCCGATCCGGGTTAACCTCGCGCTCTACGACGCGCCGGAGCAGCGCTACTGCCCGGCCGGGGTCTACGAGATCGTGCGCGACGCGGACGGCGCCAATCCGCGGTTGCAGATCAACGCCCAGAACTGCGTCCACTGCAAGACATGCGACATCAAGGACCCCACCCAGAATATCGACTGGGTGGTGCCGGAAGGAGGCGGCGGGCCGAACTACCCCAACATGTGAGGGGGCGGCCGCCCGCCTTGCCTTGCCTTCCGGCGTCCATGACGCCAGATTCACGATCTGGTTAACGGCGGTGGCCGGCCGCTGGGCGACTTGGCGTGAGCGGTTCGATTGTGCCAGTATGGCGGCAAAGGTCTTGAGCGCATTCGGCTTGACCGGGGGGCGGCTCGACCGGGCGATCAACCCGATATTCATTGTCTTGCGCCACGCTTCCAGGCGCATGGCGGGTCAGCGAAAGCGAACAAAATGAGCGGCGCGGCGGTGGTCGATAAGGTGAAGGGCCTGGCGCGCATGCGATTCGGCTGGGCCGGCGCCATCGCGCTGATCGCCGCAGGTTGCGCGGAACCCGCCGGCGTGCCGCTGTTGACGGCCGCGGCGGAGCCGTCGCAGGCGGCGCCGGCGATCATGCCCTACGATCCCGGCAAGACGGCGGCGGGCAACTACCTCGCGGGCCGGCACGCCCACCAGATCCGCGATTTCGCCGCGGCGGCAACCTACCTGAACAAGGCGCTGTCCGCCGACCCGGAAAACGTCGATCTGCTGCGCCGGTCCTACCGCGCGCTGATGGCGGACGGAAAGATCGAGGAAGGCACCGCCGTCGCACGCGAGCTGCTGAAGCGCGACGACGGCACGCCGCTGGCGAGCCTCAACCTCGTTGTCGCGGAGGTGAAGGCCGGGCGCTACGCCGAGGCCGCCCGGCTCGCGCGCGCCGTGCCGCGGACCGGCCTCAACTCGTTCATGGTGCCGTTCCTCGCCGCGTGGATCCACGCCGGCGAGAAGAACCCGGCGGAAGCGCTTAAGTCGCTGGAGGCCCTCGACCGGCTCAACGGCTTCACGGTGATGCGCGAGCTGCACGCGGGGCTGATCCTGGAGGCCGCGGGCGATCGGGCCGGCGCCGAGAAGCACTACCGGGATGCGGAGAAGGCCTCGGGCGGCGGCACGCTGCGGGTGCTGCAGGCCCTCGGCGAGCTGCTGGAGCGGACCGGCCGCCGCGACGAGGCGCGCACGCTCTACGAGTCGTTCCGCGACGCCGCAGCGGATTCGTCGGTGATCGACGCCGCGATCGAGCGGGTGAAGGCGGGCAAGACGCCGCCGCTGATGGTCTCCAACCCGCGCGAAGGGATCGCGGAGGCGTTCTTCAACGTCGCCGGCACCCTGGTGCAGCAGAACTCGCCGGAGATCGCGCTGATCTATGCCTGGATCGCCGTCGACCTGCGGCCGGATTTCCCGCTGGCGCAGATGCTGGTCGCCGGCCTGCTCGAGAACCTCGGCCGCAACCAGGAGGCGATCGAGGTCCTGAAGAACGTGCGTCGCGACTCGCCGCTCGGCTGGGCGGCGCAGGTGCGCATGGCGGTGGCGCTGGAGGCGCTCGACCGGGCCGACGAGGCGATCGCCAAGCTGCAGGCAATGAGCGAGGAGGATCAGAGCCGGATCGAGGCGCTGGTCAACCTCGCCGACCTGCTGCGCACCAAGAAGCGCTTTCCCGAGGCGGCCACCGCCTATCAGCGTGCGATCGACCGCTTGCCCGTCGTAGAGAAGCGCCACTGGTCGCTGTTCTACTCCCTCGGCATCGCGCACGAGCGCGCCAAGCAGTGGCCGCAGGCGGAGGCGGCGTTCCTGCGCGCCCTGGAGCTGAGCCCCGAGCAGCCGTTCGTGCTCAACTACCTCGGCTATTCCTGGGTCGACCAGGGCGTCAACCTCGACCGCGCGCGCAAGATGATCGAGCGCGCGGTGGAGCTGCGGCCCAATGACGGCTACATCGTCGACAGCCTCGGCTGGGCGCTCTACCGCATGCACGATTTCCAGGGCGCCGTGCTGCACCTGGAGCGCGCCATCGAGCTGAGGCCGCAGGACCCCACCATCAACGACCATCTCGGCGATGCGTACTGGCGGGTCGGCCGCGCGCTCGAGGCGCGCTTCCAGTGGCAGCGCGCGCTCGGGATGGAGCCGGAGCCGGAAGCCGTCGCGCCGCTGCGCGAGAAGCTGGAGCACGGGCTGCCCGACGTGCGCCCCGAGATCATGAAGACCGAGCGCGAAGGCGCGGACAAGAAGAAGAGCGGTCTTTGAGCGTCGCGCCCGGCGGCGGCGCGGTCACCGTCCGCGCGCCCGCCAAGGTCAACCTGTTCCTCGAGATCGTCGGCCGCCGCGCCGACGGCTATCACCTGTTGCAGAGCCTTGTGGCGTTCGCCGACGTCGCCGACGTGGTGCGCGTGCGCCCGTCGGACGACCTGGGGCTGGCCATCGACGGCCCGTTCGGCGCCGGGCTGGCGGCGGAGCCTGACAACCTTGTGCTGCGCGCCGCCCGCGGGCTGGCTGAGGCGACGGGCTGCACGCGCGGCGCCACGATCGCGCTGACCAAGAACATCCCGGTCGCCGCGGGCCTGGGCGGCGGATCGGCGGACGCGGCGGCGGCGCTGACGGCCCTCGCGGCGCTGTGGGGCGTGCGCCTGCCCGATGCGGCGCGCGACCGGATCGCGCTGGCGCTCGGCGCGGACGTGCCGGTCTGCCTGTTCGGTCGGCCGGCGCTGGTCGGCGGCATCGGCGAGGCGATCGCGCCGGCGCCGGCATTGCCGCCGCTGGGGGCGGTGCTGGTCAACCCGCGGATACCCGTACCGACCGCCGCCGTGTTCAAGGCCCGCAGCGGGCCGTTCTCGCCGCTCCAGGATTTCGCGCCGCCGGCCGGCGACGGCGCCGGGTTCGCGGCGGCGCTCGACCGGCGGCGCAACGACCTGGCGGCGCCGGCGGTCGCGGTCGCGCCCGTCATCGCCGGGGTGCTCGATACCATCGCCGCGACGCGCGGCTGCCTGCTGGCGCGCCTCTCGGGCAGCGGCGCCACCTGCTTCGGCCTCTACGGCGACACCCGCGCGGCCGAATCGGCGGCGGCCGCGATCGCCGTGGCGCAGCCCGGCTGGTGGGTGCGGGCGACCCGGTTCCTCGACCACCCGGCCGCCGTCGAGCGGGACTGAGTCCGGCCCCGGCCGGACGATGGGTTCAGCGCCCGCTGCCGCGCGCCGGTCCGGCGATCGCCTCCAGCTCGGCCAGGACGGCGGAGCCCGGCCGGCCGTCGACCGGCATGCCGGCGACTTGCTGGAACCGGGCGATCGCGTCCGCCGTCTGCGGGCGCATGACGCCGTCCGCGGGGCCGGGGTCGAAATGCAGCTCGGTCAGCAGCACCTGGATCCGCGCCACGGCGCGGTCGGCGGCGGCACGGTCCGACGACCACGGCGCGCCGCCGGTCAGCCATGCGACGAGCGTGCCGATGACCAGGCCGGTGGCCAGGCCGAGGCCGATCTTGGCGAGGATGTGCGACGACCGCCGACGGCGCCGGGGCACCAGCGGGTCGGCGGCGACCATCGCCTGGTGACGCAGACTCGCCGCCGCAGCTGCGGAGCCGGGGGCGAGCCGCACCAGCGTCGCCGGTTCCTGCCGGGCGGTCTCGTCCTGCGGCTCGGCGGCCGGCACGGTCTCGCGCAGCTGCGGCAGGCTCGAGGCGGGCGGCGGGGCCGGTTCCGGCGCGGGCCGCTCGACTGCCGCTGCGGGTTCCGCGGCGACGTCGGGCGTCGCGTCGGCCGGTCCGGACAGCTGCGGCTGTTCGACTTCGGGCGGCGCCGCCGCCGCGGACTCCCCGGGCGCCGTCGCCGCGGGTGCCGTGGCCGCGCCCGCCGCCGGCGCCTCCGGTTGCGGCGTCGGCGCGACGTCGGCGGCCGGCGGCTCCATGGCCGGCGCGGCGGCTTCGTCGGGGCCGGCAGCAGGTTCGGGGCGCGCCGGCGGGGGCGTCGGATCCGATGCCGGCAGCGCCACGGCGTGCCCGTTGCGGGGCGCGGCCGCCGGCGGCCTCAGGTCCGGCCGGGCGGCGGCGCGCTGGATCGCCCGATCGATCCATTGTCCGATCGGGATGCCGGCGGCCTGCGCCGCGGCGCGCGCGACCTCCCGCGTCTCCTCGTCGATGCCCTTGACGCTCCACGGTCCGGGCACGGAACCTCCCCGTCTGGCAATGCTGTCGTCGCGTGCCGGCGTGCGGATTGCGGTCTGCGGCGCCATCGAATCGCAGCGCTAGCCGTTGCCGGCGCTGCGGCGGGACGGCGCCGGCTCGCCGGCGGTCGGCGCCGGCCGTGCGCGCTTGGCCGCCAGCGACGCCTCGGCGGCCGCGAGCTTCGCTTCCAGCAGCGCGATCTGCGCCATCAGCTCTGTCGTGTCCTCGCCCGTGTCGGCGGCTGGGCCGGCCGCCTGGGACAGGTCGGCGATCGCCGCGGCCGCGCCGGCAGCCGCAGCTTGCTCCTCCGCTGCCGTCGTCCGGATCACCTCGGCGAGCCATGCGCCGACTGTCATGCCGTGCGCCGCAGCAGCGGTGCGGGCGGCCTTGCGGGCCTCCACGCTGACGCCCTTCAGGCTCCACGGATAGATCGTCGCCATCACTTGCGCTCCCAACCCGCGCGTCGTCCTGGACTATACCGACGCAGGCGACTCTTGTTAAGGCGTCGGTTGCGGGGCTGCGGTGGAGTGCCTATCTTCGCGTCGCGGTTGGGGCGTGGCCAAGCGGTAAGGCAACGGGTTTTGGTCCCGTGATCCCAGGTTCGAATCCTGGCGCCCCAGCCAGCGCGAAGGGCCGTCGGGCGTGCAACCGTCGCGTGCCGCCCGATGCGCAAGAGGAGCGCCGGAATGGCTCTGACGATCGAAGTCCGCGGCGTCGACCACATCGGGATCCGCGTCGCCGACGCGGAACGGTCGATCGCCTTCTACGCCCTGTTCGGATTCGCCGTCGTCCATCGCGTGACGTTCGACGCGGTCGTCATCCTGCGCAATCCGGACGGCGTCGAGATCAACCTGATCCACAACGCCAGACCGGAGAACGACGGCCGCAACATCCTGATGGACGTGCCGGAGAAATACGCCGGCTACACCCATGTCGCGCTGCGCGTCGCCTCGATCGCCGACACCATGAAGGCGCTGGCGCAGAACGGCGTCACGATCACCCAGGGCCCGGTGTCGTTCGGCGACGACGGCCATGTCTCGGTCTTCGTGCGCGACCCCGATCGCAACGTGATCGAGCTTCGCGGCCGCGCGGAGGACGCCGAAGCGATCGGCGCCGCGCCGTATAAGCCCTGAGCGGGCAGCTATTCGACCACCGTCACGTCGACCCGGCGGTTGCGCTCGCGGCCGGCGGCGGTGTCGTTGTCGGCGCGGGGCCGTTCCGCGCCGTACGCGGTCGCGGCGAGGCGCTGCGGATCGACGCCGTAGGCGACCAGCGCGTCGCGCACCGCCGCCGTGCGGCGCTCCGACATCGCCAGCGATTCGGCGCCGGCGTCGGCGTGGCCCTCCACGAGGATGCGGCGATATGGGTTGGCGCGCGCATATTCGGCGATGCGCGTCACCTGCTCGACGCCCACGTCGGTCAGCGCCGTGCCGTTCCGCTCGAACAGGAAGTCGTTGAGGGTCAGCACGATGCCGTCGGCCGTGCGCTGGCTCGGCAGGTCGGTGCCGAGCGCCATCGCACGCTCGGTCGGCCCCAGGGCGCGGCTGCGCGCCGCCTCCTCCTGGCGGGTCTGCGAGCGCAGGATCTGGTCGCGCTGCTGCGCCAGCGCATCGATCTGCGCCAGGCTCTGCCGGCGCGCGGCGGACGCCTCGGCGATCTGCGCCCGGCGCTCGGCGATGTAGGACAGGTGCTCCACGCTTTCCGCGTCCTCCCCGTCCTTCATCGCCACGCCGGCCGCGTTGAGGGCGAGCTGCGCCGAGGCGAGCTCGCTCTTCGCGTGCTGCTGCACGGCCGGCCTTGTCTCGACCGCGCGCACGGTGGCCGCGGCCTGGTTGAACGCCGGGCTTTCGGACGAGGCGCACCCGGCGAGCGCGGCCGCAACGGCGAAGACGACGGCGGTGCGGGCGATCATGGGCGGACTCCAATGGGGGCCGGAATGGGGACCGGCATCGGATCGGGCCGCGCGGCGGTCGCGGCGCCGCGGCCGAGCGCCTCGACGCTGCGCCGCATCTCCGCGGCGTTGCGCTCGGCGATCTCCGCCTCGGCGCGCGACAGCGCGAGCTCCGCATCGACGGTCGCCTGCTCGGCCAGGAGCCGCGCGCGCAGGTTCTCGTTGTTGCGGAACGCGGCCTCGGCGGCGGCGAGCTTGGTCTGCGCATTGCGCAGCTCCAGCCGCGCCAGGCCTGGGGCTTCGGACAGCTCGGCCTGCTTCACCGCATTGCGCGCGGCGCCGAGCTGTTCGCGCGGCGCCGGGGTGCCGCAGCCTGCCAGCGCCACGGCGACGGCGGCCAGGCAGAGCCCGGCATAGAGCTTCGACATCGGTCCGTCTCCTTCCGGCTTGCGGTGAAACGCCGCGGACGGCCGGCGGTTCCGGCGCCGGGAACCCTTTACGGCCGCGCGGCCGGCGGGCACCATGCTGCCTATGACGACCACGCTCGATGCCCGCGGACTCAAATGCCCGCTGCCCGTGCTGCGCGCGCGCAAGGCGCTGCGCGACGTGCCGGCCGGCGGGGAGCTCGCGGTCCAGACCACCGACCCGGCGGCGCCGCGCGATTTCGAGGCGTTCTGCCGCGAGGCGGGCCACACCTTCGTCGGCACCGCGGACGCCGACGGCGCAACGACGATCACGATCCGCAAGGGCGCCTGAACGCGGCGCCGCCAGGGAGCTGCTCACATGGAATTCGGCTACTTCTCGCTCAGCGACAACTACTACCGCGGCAACACCCGCACCGCGAGCCAGTACGTCCTCGACATCACCGACGAGGCGATCTACTCCGAATCGCTCGGCATGCATTCGGCGTGGATCGGCGAGCATCACTTCACCACGCTCGGCGTGCTGTCGTGCCCCGACGTCGTGCTCGCCTACGTCGCCGCGCGCACCCAGCGCATCCGCCTCGCGCCGGCGGTGACGGTGCTGCCGCTGCACCATCCGATCCGGCTGGCTGAGCAGTGGGCGACGCTCGACCTGATCAGCGGCGGGCGGGTCGATTTCGCCTGCGGGCGCGGCTACGACAAGCGCGAGTACGCGCCGTTCAAGGCGCCGTTCGAGGATTCGTCGGCCGCGTTCGCAGAATCGCTGCAGGCGATCGAGCGGCTGTGGAAGGACGCGGCGCCCTACAGCCATCGCGGCAAGTACTGGCAGTTCGACGACATCTCGATCACGCCGCGGCCGAAGCAGCAGCCGATCCCGATCTACGTCGCCTGCTTCTCGCGCCCGACGGTGGAGCTTGCCGCCCGGCTCGGCCACAACGTCGTCGTCGCGCCGTTCGCGGTGGCGATGGCGTTCGGCAGCCTCGACAACTTCTCCAGGATCTACCGCGAGGAGTGCGAGAAGCACGGCAACAAGCCGGGCAAGCTGGTGTGCAGCTACTTCATGCACTTCGCCGACGACGCGGAATCCGACCGGCTCGCGCGCGAGCGCCAGCTCCGCTATTTCCAGGAATGCTGTATCGAGGCGCTGCCGCAGGACGCCAAGACCGCGCCGCCGACCTACCAGTATTTCGTCGGCATGGTGCAGAACATGAAGAACATGAAGCCGGCCGACCTGACCGACAAGTCGGTGATCCTCGGCCGCCCCGCCGACATGATCGAGACCGTGCAGAAGGCCGCCGACGCCGGCTTCGACGAGATCATCCTCTACGCCAATGTCGGCCTCAAGCCGCACAACCAGACCAAGGAGGAGATGGCGCGCTTCATGGAGGAGGTCGCGCCGGCGTTCGACGGGTCGCACCGGAAGGCGCGGGCGGCGGCGGAATAGGGCGGCATCTTTCACGCGGAGGCGCCCCCTCCCCCAACCCCCTCCCACGAGGGGAGGGGGCTTTGTTCTCCCCCTCCCCTCGTGGGAGGGGGTCGGGGGGAGGGGGCCTCTCCGGATCCCGATGTCAGCCGGCGCGCACCCGCAATCCCCGGGGAATGATGCGCCGTTCCGCCACCTCGAACATCCCCTGCACCAGCAGCGCTAGCACCGCGGCGGGCACGGCGCCCTCCAGGATCAGGCCGACGTCGTCGAGGCGAATGCCGGTCAGGATCGGCTGGCCGTAGCCGCCGGCGCCGATCAGCGCGCCCAGGGTCGCGGTGCCGACGTTGATCACTGCCGCGGTCTTGATGCCGGCGAGGATCGACCGCGCGGCGAGCGGCAGCTCGACCAGCCGCAGCCGCGCCCCGGGGTTGAGCCCCATCGCATCGGCGGATTCGCGCAGCGACGGCGGCACGTCGTGCAGCCCGGCATAGGTGTTCCGCACGATCGGCAGCAGGCTGTAGAGGAACAGTGCGACGATCGCCGGCGGTCCGCCGATGCCGAGCAGCGGGATCATGAACACCAGGATCGCGAGCGACGGGATGGTCTGGATCACTCCGACCGCGGCGAGCAGGGCCTGGCCCATCCGCGGCCGCCGCGCCGCCACGATGCCGAGCGGCACCGCGACCAGGATGGCGGCGGCGAGCGAGACGGCGACCAGCCGCAGGTGCTCCACCGTGCGGCGCCAGACGCGTGTCGCGATGCCGGTGTCCTCCACCGTCGCGGCGACGCCGAGCCGGTCGGCGACGAAGTTGGCGGCGACGCGGTCCTCGGCGACGCGCTCCAGCTTGGCGGCGGCGTTCATCCGCGCCATCGCCGCCGCGTCGATGCGCCGCTCCAGCCGGCGCAGCGCCGCGACTGCCGCCGGGGCGCGCCGGTTCAGGTCGTCGCGGTAGAGGAACACGGCCTGGTAGGCGGGGAAGTGGCCGCGGTCGTCGTCGAGCACGGCGAGGCCGTAATAAGCGATCTCCGCGTCGGTGGTGTAGACGTCGGTCGCGTCGATGTCGCCGGCGGCCAGCCCGCGATAGGCGAGGTCGTGGTCGAGGCCGCGCACGTTGGCGTGGGCGAGGCCGTAGCGTCCGCGCAGCGCCTTCCAGCCGTCGGCACGGTCGAGGAACTCCTCGCTGAAGCCGAAGCGCAGCGACTCGTGGCCGGCAAGGTCGGAGATCGTGCGCAGCCCGAGCCGCGCCGCGAGCGCCGGGTTCACGCCGATCGCATAGGTGTTGTTGAAGCCGAGCGGGCGGGTCATGCCGACCCCCTCCGACGCCAGCGCCGCCTGCAGCGCCGCGAGGTCGGGCGCGACCCTGCCGGCGAAGATCTCCTGCGCGATGGTGCCGGTGTATTCGGGGTAGGCGTCGATCTGTCCGGCCTTCAGCGCCTCCCAAAGGAGCCGGGTGCCGCCGATCTGGCGGCGATGGGTCGTCGCGACGCCGGCATCGCGCGCGAGCTGCGCCGCCATCTCGGCCAGGATCACCGACTCGGTGAACTTCTTGGACCCCAACGTGAAGTCGTCGGCCGATGCGTGCGGCGGCCACAGCGCGGCAAGCAAAA
>JBFWQM010000100.1:0-9628 GCA_050249455.1 Rhodospirillaceae bacterium
CGGCGGCTTCGCGGTCGAGGAGATCACCGTCGAGCGCGGCCACCTCGACCAGGTGTTCCGCCAGATCACCACGCAGGGGTGAGGGAGCGTCCATGTCCAACGTCATCGCCGTCACCCGCCGCGAGCTGGCCGCCTATTTCTCGACGCCGCTCGCCTACGTCTTCATCGTCATCTTCCTGGCGCTGGCCGGGGCGGTGACGTTCTACTTCGGGCAGTTCTTCGACCGCGGCCAGTCCGACCTGCAGCCGTTCTTCAGCTTCCATCCCTGGCTCTATCTGTTCCTGATCCCCGCCGTCGGCATGCGGCTGTGGGCGGAAGAGAGGAAGTCGGGCACGCTGGAGCTCCTGCTGACCCTGCCGCTCTCCACCACGCAGGCGGTGATCGGCAAGTTCCTGGCCGCCTGGATCTTCGCCGGCATCGCGCTGGCGCTGACCTTCCCGCTGTGGATCACGGTCAACTACCTCGGCACGCCGGACAACGGCATCATCCTGGCCGGCTACATCGGCAGCTTCGTGATGGCGGGCGCGTTCCTCGCCATCGGCAGCTTCGTGTCTGCGATGACGAAGAACCAGGTGATCGCCTTTGTGATCGCCGCCGCGGTGTGCTTCCTGTTCATGATGACGGGGCTCGACCTGATCCTGTCGGCGTTTCGCACCTGGGCGCCGCCGTTCGTCACCGACCTGGTCGCGTCGCTCAGCTTCCTGACCCACTTCGATGGCATCGCCAAGGGCGCGATCGACCTGCGCAACGTTGTCTACATGGCCTCGATCATCTGCCTGTTCCTGTTCGCGAATACGGTGGTGGTCGACCTCAAGAAGGGAGCGTGAGATGGCGTCCCGATCCTTCGACCGCCGCTCGCTCGCCATCGGCGGGCTGGTGCTCGCGGCGGTGCTGTTCATCGCGGTCAACGTGTTCTCGACCTCGACGCTGAAGAACGCGCGGGTCGACCTGACGGAGGGCGGCCTCTACACCCTTTCCGACGGCACGCGCCAGGTGCTCGCCTCGGTGCGCGAGCCGATCACCTTGCGGCTGTTCGTGTCGCGCACCCTGACCGACATGGCGCCCGGCCTCGCCGCCTATTCGGGCCGCGTGCGCGAGCTCCTGGAGCGTTACGTCGCGCTCGCCAACGGCAAGATCACGCTCGAGCTGATCCAGCCCGAGGCGTTCTCGCCGGAGGAGGACCGCGCCGTCGGCTTCAACCTGCAGGGCATCCCGCTCGACCAGACCGGCGCCACCGGCTATTTCGGCCTGGCCGGCACCAACACCACCGACGACGTCGACGTGATCGCCTTCCTGTCGCCGCAGCGCGAGCGGTTCCTGGAATACGACCTGACGCGGCTGGTCAACAACCTGGCCAACCCGAAGAAGCCGGTGATCGGCCTGTTCACTGCGCTGCCGATCGAGGCGGACCCGGCCAAGCAGTACAAGCCGTGGTATGTGATGGAGAACATCCGCCAGCTGTTCGAGGTCAAGACGGTCGGCTGGGACGGCAAGCCGATCCCCGACGACCTCGACCTCCTGCTGGTGATCCATCCGGTCGGGCTCGACGACAAGCAGCTCTACGCCATCGACCAGTACGTCATGAAGGGCGGCAAGGCGCTCGTCATGGTCGACCCCTACGCGGAGGAAGGCTCGCGCTCCAACCAGATGCAGCGCATGCCGCCCGACATGGGCTCGGACCTCAACAAGCTGTTCAAGGCGTGGGGCATCGAATACGACAAGTCGAAGATCGCGGGCGACCGCATCGGCGCGCAGCGCGTCAGCGCCGGCAACGACCCGTCGGGCCGGCCGGTCATCGCCGACTACCTCGCCTGGGTGTCGCTCGACAAGTCGCGGATGAAGGCGGACGACGTCATCACCGGCGACCTGCAGCTGGTCAACATCGCCTCGGCCGGCTTCCTCGACGTGGCGCAGGGCTCGTCGCTCAAGATGGACCCCATCCTCCAGACCAGCGCGCAGTCGGAAGCGATCGACGCCAGCAAGGTCCGCATGCGCCCCAATCCGGCGCAGATCCTCAAGGACTTCAAGCCTGGCGGCAAGCCGCTGGTGATCGCCGCGCGCTTCACCGGCAAGGTCAAGAGCGCGTTCCCCGACGGCCCGCCGAAGGACGAGAAGAAGGACGAGGCCGCCGCCGCGCCGGCGCCCGCCGCCGACGCCAAGCCGGAGGAGGCGAAGCCCGCGGACGCCAAGCCGGCGGAGCCCGCCGCGCCGCCGACGCTCACCGAGTCCAAGGGCGAGGTGAACCTGGTGGTGATTGCAGACACCGACATCCTGGCCGACACGTTCTGGCTGTCGTCGCAGGACTTCTTCGGCCAGCAGCTCGTCGTGCCGACCGCCAACAACGGCGACCTGATCGTCAACGCGATCGACAACCTGCGCGGCTCCGCCGGGCTGATCGCGCTGCGCAGCCGGGGCGTGTCGTCGCGGCCGTTCGACACGGTGCAGAACATCCAGCGCGAGGCGGAGATCAAGTACCGCGCCAAGGAGCAGCAGCTCGTCGAGCGGCTGAAGGAGATCGAGACCAAGCTGAAGGACGTGCAGACCAAGGAGGCGGCGGGCGGCGCCACCACCATCCTGTCCGACCAGCAGCGCCAAGCGGTGGACAACTTCCGCCGCGAGATGGTGACCATCCGCGGCGAGCTGCGCGAGGTGCAGCATGACCTGAAGAAGGACATCGACCGCCTCGACATGCGCATGAAGCTGCTCAATATCGGCGTCATGCCGCTGGTCGTGCTGGTGTTCGCGGTCGGCCTCGGCCTTTACCGCCACCGCCGCGCCCGGCGCCACATCGACGCCAACGGCTGAGCCCGCGGAGGAAGCGATGAAGTCAAGGACCTTCTACGGCCTCGCCGCCGTCACCGCCGTCGCGGTGGTCGCCGCCGTCGTCTCGGTGTCGAACCAGCGCGCCCCGACCCGCATCCCGGCCGACCGGCCGGCCGCGTTCCCCGACCTCGCCGCCAAGGTCAACGACGTGGCGGCGATCGAGGTGCGGGCGGGCAAGGACAAGTTCACCGTCAGGCGCGAAGGCGAGCGCTGGGGCCTGGTCGAGAAGGGCGGCTACCCGGTGCCGTTCGAGAAGGTGAAAGGCGCCATCGTCGGCCTCGCCAACCTGAAGCTGCTCGAGCCGAAGACCAGCGATCCGGAGCGCTACGCCCGCCTGCAGCTCGAGGACCCGGCGAAGGACGACGCCAAGTCGCGCCAGATCGTCCTGAAGGACGCCAGCGGCAAGGACATCGCCGGTGCGGTGATCGGCAAGAAGAACGCCAACCTGTTCGGCTCCACGCGCGGCGGCACCTACCTGCGCCGCGGCGGCGACCCGGCCTCCTGGCTCGCCGAGGGTGAGGTGGAGATCGGCGCCACGCCGAACGACTGGATCGAGCGCGAGATCGCCGACATCGCCCAGGAGAAGATCGCCGACGTCACCGTCGCCCATCCCGGCGGCGAGACGCTGCACCTCCACAAGCCCAGCGCCGAGGCCAAGACCTACGGCGTCGACAACATTCCGGAGGGCCGCAAGCTCAAGAGCGACAGCGAGCCCAACACGGTGGCCGGGGCGTTGTGGCGGCTGCGGCTGGAGGACGTGAAGCCGGCGTCGCAGGTCACCTTGCCCGCCGACCATGTCGTCGCGACCTACAAGACCTTCGACGGGCTGCAGGTCAAGGTCGACATGGCCAAGATCGGCGAGGAGTACTGGGCCGTTTTCGAGGCGACGCCGCCAGCCGCCGCCCCGCCCAAGCCGGCCGCCGACGCCAAGCCGGAAGACGCAAAGAAGGACGAGGCGAAGAAGGACGAGGCCGCCGCCGACCCGGCGAAGCTCGCCGCCGACCTCAACGCGCGGGTCAAGGGCTGGGCCTACCGGCTATCGAGCTACGACGCCGAGAAGATCGTCAAGAAGGTGGCGGACCTGCTCGAAGAGCCGGCGCCCGCCGGCAAGTCCTGAACCGCGGCGCCGATCGCATCCCCAACCGGCGCCGCGGTCGGCGCCGGCTCCTTTCCATTGGCTTCGGCATCGCCCTTCTCGGCTTTGCCGGGCCGGCTGCGGCGGCCGATCCCGTCGACGTCGCGATCGTGTTCGCCATCGACGCCTCGGGCAGCGTCGACATGCGCGAGTTCACCCTGCAGCGCCAGGGCTATGCCGCAGCGCTGACCGATCCCGAGATCGTGACCGCAATGACCGAAGGCGCCTTCGGCGCGGTCGCGGTGACGTTCTTCGACTGGTCGGGCCCGGCGATCCAGCACCAGCTCGTCGGCTGGACGCGCATCGCCGACGCAGCCTCCGCCGGCGCGGTCGCCGCCACCCTGGTGAATGCGCCGCGCACCATCTTCGGCGGCGGCACCGCGATCGGCGCCGCGATCGAGCACGGCCGCTACCTGCTGGAGACCAGCGGCATCCCGGCGACGCGGCGCATCATCGACGTGTCGGGCGACGGCCCGGTCAACCGCGGCCGTCCCGCCGGCCAGGCGCGCGACGAGGCGGTGGAGGCCGGCATCACCGTCAACGGCCTGCCGATCCTGGAGGACGAGCCGGGCCTGGAGGCCTACTACCGCACCCACGTCATCGGCGGCCCCGGCGCCTTCGTCATCCCAGCCGCGAATTTCGAGGATTTCGCCCGCGCCATCCTGGAAAAGCTGAAGCGCGAGCTGCGGCTGTCGGGATTTCCGGCCGAGGCGCGCTGACACGCGATCGTGCCGGCAGTGCCACAACAGTCACGGACAGCTTGTAGGAGCGGGTTTCAAACCCGCCCTGTTTTTGTTTTCCATTTTTTCGACACCGCGCCGGGTCGAGCGCCGCGGGCGGATTTGAAACCCGCCCCTACAGAGCGCGGAGTCGCTGCGACGGGCGCCCGTCTCCTAAGTCCCCGCGGCCTGCGCCGTCCAGATCGTCCATTCGACCAGGCGCTTCATCGCCTTGCCGAGAGCCTCGTCGAAGGCGTGGACGACGGCGTCCATGTCGGTGCCCTGGGCCTGCTCGAAGTTCTCCGCGGTCATGGTGCCGATGATGGCGCGCTGCGGCATGCGCACCAGCTTGCCGTTGAGGCGGACATGCACCCTCGGCGCGCCGCCGTCGCGGTATTCGGCCTGGAATTCGCGCAGGTCGACCAGCAGGTTGAAATCCGACCGCAGCAGCACCGACTGGCGGCCCACCGCGACGATCTTGCCGGTGTTCTCGAAGCTCTCCACCAGCAGGCGCTGCACCATCGCCGGCGCGGTGTCGACCCAGTTGGCGTCGGCGTAGTATTCGAGCGTCAGCGCGTTGCGTTGCAGGGCGATGCGCTGGGTGTTGAGGCCGGCTTCCGCGACCGGCATGTCGACCGTGAGCTGCCACGTCGCCTTGGGCAGGTCGGGGCTGTAGGTGCTCTTGGGCGACAGCACAAACACGCGCG
This sequence comes from Rhodospirillaceae bacterium, assembly GCA_050249455.1. Taxonomy (GTDB): domain Bacteria; phylum Pseudomonadota; class Alphaproteobacteria; order MPNO01; family VGEU01; genus JBFWQM01. The sequence continues at coordinate 5,385 of JBFWQM010000100.1, forward strand.
GCGGCGTGCCCGAGCCGGGGACGATCCCGCAACCGGCCAGCAGGACTGCCGCGACGATGACGGCGCCGATCGCGCGCGCCGGCGAAACGATCCGCTTCATCGCGCCTCAAAGCCTTTCTGCGTATCGCCGAACAGGAAGCGTGACGGGTCGCGCTCCAGCTGGTTGGTCAGCCGGTTGAGGCCCGACACGAGCTGTCGCGCCTCGATCAGGAACTGGGTGAACTCGTAGAGGCCCTGGGCGGAGAAGTCGCGCAGCGGCTCGCGGTTCTCCGCCATCATCGCCTCGGCGCTGCGCGACAGCTGGCCGAACGAGCGCGCCGTGTTGCGCAGCTCGTTGAGCGCGCCCTCGGCGGAGGCCGAAAGCGGCCCGATGCGGCCTTCGACCTGGGCCACAAGCCGCTCGGTGCTCTGCGCCAGCCGCCGCATGGCGGCGACGGCCTCGGACAGGTCCTTGAGCTGCTTCTCGATGCCCTGGCTGTTGGTCGCGAAGGCCGAGGTGAGGCGGCGCAGGTTCTCCAGCGTCTCGGCGATCGCCGAGATGTTGCGGTCGTCCAGCACGATGGTCAGGCGGTCCGCGATGGTGACCGCGCGCTCCAGCAGCTCCGGCGCCTTGTTGAGCAGCGATTCCAGGCCCGACAGGCGCGACGGGATCTCCAGAACCTCTTGCGAGCCGCGCGGCCGCAGCGGCGGGCTTTCGTTGGTGCCGCCGTCGAGCTGCACGAACGCGACGCCGGTGATGCCCTGGATGCCGAGCTGGGCGTAGGTGTCCTGCTTGATCGGCGTGTTGGGATCGACCTCCAGCGTCGCGGTGATGACCTCGACGTTGCGCGGCGCGATGCGCAGCTGCGACACGCGCCCCACCGGGATGCCGCGGTAGCGCACCGTCGAGCCGACCTGCAGCCCGGTGACCGAGCCGCGGAAATTCACGATGTAGTGGTCGGGCACGGCATCGAGCTGGACGCGCGCGAACCAGATGGCGATGGCGAAGCCGGACACCACCAGCAGGATCACGAACAGTCCGACCAGGATATAGCTCGCGCGGGTTTCCATCGGCCTCAGTGCGGCTGCGCCGCGCGGGCGCGCGGGCCATGGAAGTATTCCTGTATCCACGGATGCGGATTGTCGAGCAGTTCTTGGAAGGTGCCGGTCACGACCTGGTGGTCGACCAGCACCGCGATGCGGTCGCAGGTCGCGACCAGGGTGTCGAGGTCATGGGTGATCATCACCACGGTCAGCCCCAGGCTCTGCTGCAGCCCGCGGATCAGCGAATCGAAGGCCGCCGCGCCGATCGGGTCGAGGCCGGCGGTCGGCTCGTCCAGGAACAGGATCTCCGGGTCCATCGCCAGCGCGCGGGCCAGCCCCGCGCGCTTGCGCATGCCGCCGGAGATCTCCGATGGGTACTTCGTGCAGGCGCCCGGCGGCAGGCCCACCATGGCGATCTTGTAGGAGGCGATTTCCGAGATCAGGTCCGGCGCCAGGTCCGTATGCTCCTTCAGCGGTATCATCACGTTCTGCGCGACCGTCAGCGAGGAGAACAGGGCGCCGCCCTGGAACAGGACGCCCCACCGCGATTCGACTGCCGGCCCGCCGTTCGACCCGCCGCCGATGCGCGTGTCGAGCACATCGATCACGCCGGCCGCCGGCTGCATCAGCCCGACCATCGTCTTCATCAGCACCGATTTCCCGGTCCCCGAGCCGCCGACGACGCCCAGCACCTCGCCGCGATAGACGTCGAGGTCCAGCTTGTCGTGGATGACCTGCTCGCCGAACCGGGTCACGAGGCCGCGGACGCTGATGACGACGTTCTCCTGCATCAGACCCGCATGATCGAGAAGAAGATGGAGAACACAGCGTCGGCCACGATCACCAGGAAGATCGACACCACGACCGCCCGGGTGGTCTGGATGCCGACGCTCTCGGCGCTGCCGGAGACTTTCAGGCCCTCGCGGCAGCCGACGATGCCGATCAGGGCGCCGAAGAACGGCGCCTTGATCAGCCCGACGAAGAACGCCCAGACCGGGACCGCGTTCCGCAGCGTCTCGACGAACTGGGGGACCGAGATGTCAAGCGCCAGTACCGCCATCGCCATGCCGCCCAGGAGGCCCATCACATCGGCGTACACGGTGAGCAGCGGCAGCGCGATGAACAGCGCCGCCACCCGCGGCATCACCAGGACCTCGATCGGGTCGAGGCCGATGGTGCGGATCGCATCGACCTCCTCGTTGACCTGCATAGTGCCGATCTCGGCGGCGAAGGCGCTGCCCGACCGCCCGGCGACGATGATCGCGGTCAGCAGGATGCCGAGCTCGCGCAGCACCGACACGCCGAGCAGGTTGATGGTGAAGATCTCGGCGCCGAAGCGGCGCAGCTGGTCGGCGCCCTGGAACGAGATCACCATGCCGATCAGGAACGACAGCAGGCCGACGATGGGCATCGCGTTGAGCCCGACCCGCTCCAGGTGGCTCACCAGCGAGGTCATTCGGATGCGGCCCGGCCGCACGACCATGATCGCCGCGGTCGTCACGATGCGGCCGATGAACTCGTGATAGCCGAGCGCGTCGCGCAGCTGCGCGATCGCGACGCGGCCGGTGCGCTCGATCATCTCGACGACGGGATGGGGCTCGGGGCGCGCCATGTCCTGCGCGACGTCGCTCTCGGCGACCCGCTCCAGGAGGGCGGCGTGCGCTTCCGTCGCGCCGACGATCTCGGCCGTCACGCCGTTGGCCGCCAGCGCCTTCTGCGTCCGGTGGATCAGCCAGGCTCCGGCGGTGTCGAGATGCTCGACGGCGGACACGTCGATCGCAACGTGCTGGCGGGACGGCGCCTTGAGCCGGCGCAGGGCCGCGTCGGGCGCGGCCAGCGCGGCGAGCTCCCAGCGGCCGCCGGCGCGCACGACCATGCCGCCGTCGCCGGACTCGGTGCGGACCCAGGCGGCGGCCTCGGTCACTTCGGATTAATCTTGGTTTTCCGACAACATAGGCAATCCGACTAACATAAATCGGCGGCGCTTGAAAGCCGACCCGGGACGTGCTTCCGTCGCCTGGAGTCAGGGGAGAGGCGCGGATGGGTAAGGTGTTGCTGCTGCGGCCGGCCGACCTCGCAGGGTTGGTGACGATGCGCCAGGCGATCGACGACCTGGAGCAGGGCTATCGCGAGGCGGCGGATTACCCGGTGATCAACGCGCCGCGCCGGCGGGTGCATTCGCCGGCCGGGGTGCGCGTTTCCAGCTTCCCGGGCGGCGTGCACGGGCTCGGCGTGATCGGCGGCGAGCTGCGGGCGGAGCTGGTCAAGCAGTCCGACACCCACCAGTCCTATGCGACCCGGACGCCGCCGGTCTACGTCCTGTTCGATTCGACCACCGCGGCGCTGCTCGCCATCGTGATGGGCGAGGTCGACGAGAAGACGCTGGGCTACACCAGCCTGATGGCGCTGCGCACCGCCGCGGCCAGCGGCGTCGCGTTCCGCTATCTGCCGCGCGAGGATTCGGCCTCGGTCGGCCTGTTCGGCTCGGCCGGCCAGGCGGCCAACCAGCTCCTCGCGCTGGCCACCGTGCGCAAGGTCCGGACAGTGAAGGTCTACAGCCGCGATCCCGCCAACCGGCGCCGCTTCGCGGAGACCTACGGGCCGAAGTTCGGGCTGGAGATCACGCCGGTCGACAGCCCGCGCGAGGCGGTGCGCGGGGTCGACGTCATCGCCTGCGCCACCAACACCAACGTGCCGCTGTTCGACGGAGACTGGCTGGAGCCGGGCCAGCACGTCACCGGCATCATCGGCTCCAACGTGCAGCTGGTGAAGGGCGGCTTCCTGAAGTCGCGCCGGCGCGAGCTCGACGACCGCACCGCCCAGCGCGCCGACGTCATCGTCACCAACCTGATCGAGGCGCTGGTCAGCGAGGAGCAGGGCGACCTGTGGGAGCCGATCGAGAAGGGCCTGATCAGGCTGGACGACGTCCACGAGCTCGGCGACCTGGTGACCGGAAAGGTCGGCCGCACCCGCCCCGACCAGATCACCTACCACAAGAACAACAGCGGCACCGGCGTGTCGGAGACCGCCATTGCCATGCGCGCCTACCTGCTCGCCAAGGAGGCGGGACGCGGGATCGAGGTCGAGATCTGACGATTGGGCTGCCGATTGATCTTGGATCTTTGTCATACGCGGGCTCGACCCGCGACTGTCCGGTTGGGTACGGAGTGCGGTACCTCATCCCAAATAGAAGTAGTCATGCGCGGGCTTGACCCGCGTAT
>JBFWQM010000100.1:9728-17334 GCA_050249455.1 Rhodospirillaceae bacterium
CCCGCGTATGACCTGTTTGGCTAACCGAACGGGGTGTGCGCAACGCAAAGGCCGTCCCTGCGCATGATGGACGTCATCCTGCCCGACCTCAGCGTCTGGGAATGGACTACCATCGTGCTGGCGGCGATCGGCGCGGGGCTGATGCGGGGGTTCTCCGGGTTCGGCTCGGCGCTGCTGCTGGCGCCGGTGCTGAGCCTCGCGGTGGGCCCGCGCGTTGCGGTGCCGGCGATCGTGCTGGCCAACATCGTGCCGACCATCCAGATGATCCCGGAGGCGGCGCGGGTGGTGGCGTGGCGCGGCGTGATGCCGATGGGCATCGCCGGCGCCATCGGCGTGCCGGTCGGCATCTGGATGCTGCTGCACATGGACCAGGCGTTCATGCGCCGGTTCATCGCGGTCGGCGTGATCGCGTTCGCGCTGATCATGCTGTTCGGCTGGCGCTTCCGCGGTCGGCCGAGCCGCGCGTTCGGCGTCGCGATGGGCTGGATCGGCGGCTTCCTGTCCGGCGCCGGCTCGATCGGCGGGCCGCCGGTGATCCTGTTCCTGCTGTCGGGGCCGGACCCGGCGGCGGTCAACCGCGCCATCCTGGTGCACTACTTCATGTGGTCGCAGGTGGCGGCGCTGGTCCTGTTCGCCGCCGCCGGCTCGATCGACTGGCTGGTGACGTGGATCGCAGTGGTGCTGCTGCTGCCGCAGATCGTCGGCACCTGGGCCGGCTCGCGCCTGTTCCGCAAGTCGAGCGAGCGGCTCTACCGCAACGTCGCGCTGGCGTTCCTGCTCGCCGCCGGCGTCTCGGCGCTGGTGCTGTAGCGGCCGCCGTCGCGACAATAATCGGGAAGGGGTCAGACACCGATGGTCGCCCCGATGGTCTCGGGAATTCCTTCGTAGGGGCGGGTCTCAGACCCGCCCGACTCGCCACGGCTTCGATGCCGGACGTCGGCCGCGAGATCGCGGGCGGGTCTGAGACCCGCCCCTACGCAAGACCGGTAGGACTCAGTACTTCAGCGGCCCGCTGCCCTTGGGCAGGTCGAACAGGCCGTCGGGCAGGGTGTCGATGTAGTCCATGATGTCCTTCTCGAACACCACGTCGGCGTACTTGGCGTTCATGTCGCACAGGTTGATGGCGTGGCTGGCCTGGCTGCGGTCGAAGCAGCCTTCCTCCATCACCTGGATGCGGTAGTTGTTGGAGAAGGCGTCGATCACGCTGGCGCGCACGCAGCCCGACGTGGTGGTGCCGGTGACGATGAGCGTGTCGGCGCCCAGGAGCGTCAGGAACGATTGCAGCGGCGTGCCGTGGAACGCGCTCGGCTTGATCTTGCGGATCACGATGTCGGTCGGCTCGGGCGCGATGTCCTCGACGATGTCGTTGCCGTCGCGGTTGGTCTCGCGGGTGCGGGTCGGCGCGCCGGTGCGCGCGTTCTTCCAGCTCCAGCTGCCGCGGTCCCAGCCGTCCTCGCGCCGCATCCCGGTGGTGTAGATCACCGGCAGGCCCTTGGCGTGCGCCTTCGCCAGCAGGCGCTGCAAAGGCGGGATCGCGGCCCAGCCGTCCTCGCCGCACGAGTTCGGCCAGCGCTTGATCGAGTCCAGGATCGGCTCGTTGACGTCGCCGGTGAAGTTGTAGTTGACGTCGATCACCAGCACCGCCGGCCGCTGGCCGGGCCCGGCGTTGGACGCATAGCCGGCGGCGTCGAACACCGCCTTGTCGCGCTCGGTCAGGAACTTGTCCCACACCCGTCCGGCCATCGCGTCGTCTCCATGCTGCGGTTGTCGCGGAGGGAGCGTAGGCGGTCGCGGGCGGTGTTTCAACTGCCGCAGGCGCCGCCTATTTCAGCCCTGCGCAGCGTTCGTCGCCGTCCACCCGCGCCAGGCGGCGCAGCGCCGGCACCAGCGCGCGGTCCGCCGCGTCCTTCGGCGCGATCGAGATCGAGGTGGCGTCGGTGATGCGCACGCTGAGCGCGACGCCGGTCGCCTTGCCGACCGCGGCGGTGCCGGTGGCGAGGCAGCCCTCGACGGTGCCGGAGAACTGCTCCGGCGTCTCGCGGCCGCGGTCGCGCACGGTGCCGGTCCAGGCGACCGCGTTGCCGGTCTGGCGCAGGCAGTACAGGCCGCTGTCGTCGGACCGCCACGCGCCAGTCAGGTCGATGCCGTCGCAGCGCGTGTCGGTGCGCGGCCTGGCGGCCTGCGGCGAGATATCGGAGCGCTCGAACGCGGTGCCGCCGCGCGCCACGCACTGGCGCACGTAGTTGCGCAGCAGCGGCACGTTGGCCTGCTGCAGGATCGGGCTGCGCCACTGGTCGGTCTCGCGGTAGACCTCCCACATCCGCCAGTACTTGTCGCTGCGGAACATCGCCCAGTCCGACGGCAGCTGCGCCGAGGTGCTGTAGGCGCTGACCAGGTTGCCGTAGCCGTCGAAGGTGTAGGGCTTGCCGACGTTGAACTGGTCGGTGCCGACGTGGCGATTGAGGATGCCGAGCGCGCTCTGCGCCCACGAATCGATGCAGGTGCGCCCGACCGGGGTGCGCCACGGCTCGACGGTCGGGTCGTATTGCTGCGCGGCGGCCGGCACGGCGAGGCCGGCAAGCAGGACGGCGGCGGCTAGGCGGCGCATGACCGGTCCCCAGGCTACGGAACGCTGACCGGCCGATATTGGCACCCCGGTCAGTGAAAGTCCCGTGAAGGAAAGCGGCGGCGGTCGTCCGCCGCGCGGCCGGTCGGCGCCGGCGCCCCGGGCAGCGAATCGGGCAGCGCGTCGGGCGGGGCGCCCAGGTCGCGCAGCCGGCCGGTCAGGTCGACCAGCCGGTCGGCGATGACGTGGATCACCGCGCCGTCGCGCTGCATCGGGCCGCGCACGCGCAGCAGGCGCGCGGTCAGCACGGTGCGGCGGAACCGCTCGAAGACGGCGGGCCACACCACGATGTTGGCGACCCCGGTCTCGTCCTCCAGGGTCATGAAGATGACGCCGCTCGCGGTGCCGGGGCGCTGGCGGATCAGCACCAGCCCGGCGACATCGACCCGCCGCCCGGTGTCGAGCCGGGCCAGCGCCGCATTGCGCACCACCTTCTCCGTATCGAGCCGGGGGCGCAACAGCGCCAGCGGGTGGGCCTTCAGCGACAGCTGCAGCGCGCGGTAGTCGTGCACCACCTCCTCGCCCGGCGCCATCGCGGGCAGCGCGACAGGGGGGTCGGCGCGGTTCTCGCCCGCGGCGGCGAACAGCGGCAGCGGCGCCGGGCCCAGGCCGCGCACCGCCCACAGCGCCTGGCGGCGGTTGAGCGCGAGCGAGCCGAACGCGTCGGCGGCGGCCAGCCGCTCCAGCGCGCCCGGGCCGAGGCCGGTGCGGCGGGCGAGGTCGTCGGCGTCGGCGAACGGCCGGTCGCGGGCGGCGACCAGCGCGTCGGCGTCGGCCAGCCCCAGCCCCGCGACCTGGCGCAGGCCCAGCCGCAGCGCCGGGCCGGGCCGGGCGTCGTCCTCCAGGGTGCAGTCCCACCGGCTGTGGTTGACGTCGACCGGGCGCACCGCGACGCCGTGCTCGGCGGCGTCGCGCACGATCTGCGCCGGGGCGTAGAAGCCCATCGGCTGGCTGTTCAGCAGCGCGCAGGCGAACACCGCCGGGTAGTGGCACTTGAGCCAGGCCGAGACGTAAACCAGCAGCGCGAAGCTCGCCGCATGCGATTCCGGGAAGCCGTATTCGCCGAAGCCCTCGATCTGGCGGAAGCAGCGCTCGGCGAATTCCGCCTCGTAGCCGTTGGCGACCATGCCGCGGATCAGCTTGTCGCGGAAGCTGTGGATGGTGCCGACGTGGCGGAACGTCGCCATCGCCCGGCGCAGGCGGTCGGCCTCCGACGGCGTGAAGCCGGCGGCGACGATGGCGATGCGCATCGCCTGCTCCTGGAACAGCGGCACGCCGAGCGTCTTGCCCAGCACGGATTCAAGCGCCTCCGACGGGAACGACACTTTTTCCTGGCCGTTGCGCCGGCGCAGATAGGGATGGACCATGTCGCCCTGGATCGGCCCGGGGCGCACGATCGCGACCTCGATGACGAGGTCGTAGAAGGTGCGCGGCTTCAGCCGCGGCAGCATCGTCATCTGCGCCCGGCTCTCGACCTGGAACACGCCGACCGAGTCCGCCTTGCACAGCATGTCGTAGACGGCGGGGTCCTCCGCCGGCACCTCGGCCAGCGCCAGCGGCCGGCCGTGGTGGCGGCCGATGAGGTCGAGGCCCTTCCTGATGCAGGTCAGCATGCCGAGCGCCAGCACGTCGATCTTCAGGATGCCGAGCGCGTCGAGGTCGTCCTTGTCCCACTCGACATTGGTGCGGTCGGCCATCGCGGCGTTGCAGATCGGCACCACCTCGGACAGCGGCCCGCGGGTGATGACGAAGCCGCCGACGTGCTGCGACAAATGACGGGGGAAGCCGCGCAATTCGCGCGCCAGGCTCAACGTCTGCTTGATGCGCGGCGATTCCGGGTCGAGGCCGATCTCGCGCGCCCGCGCGTCGGGCAGGTCCTCCGACCGCCAGCCCCAGATGGTGCCGGCCAGCGCATCCACGGTGTCGGCGGACAGCCCCAGCGCCTTGCCGACGTCGCGGATGGCGCTGCGCGTGCGGTAGTGGATGACGGTGGCGGCGATGCCGGCGCGGGCGCGGCCGTACCTGGCGTAGACGTACTGGATCACCTCCTCGCGCCGCTCGTGCTCGAAATCGACGTCGATGTCGGGCGGCTCGTTGCGCTCGGCGCTGATGAATCGCTCGAACAGCAGGTCCATGCGGCCGGGGTCGACCGCGGTGATGCCGAGGCAGTAGCACACCGCGGAGTTCGCCGCCGAGCCGCGGCCCTGGCACAGGATGCCCTTGCGCCGGGCATAGCGCACGATGTCGTGGACGGTCAGGAAATAGGGCGCGTAGTTGAGGTCCGCGACCAGCGCCAGCTCGTGCGCCAGCGCGCGCTGCACCTTCTCCGGCACGCCGGCGGGGTAGCGCTCGGCGGCGCCGGCCCAGGTCAGCCGCTCCAGCTCGGCCTGCGTCGTGCTGCCGGGCGGCGCCAGTTCGTCGGGGTATTCGTAGCGCAGCTCGTCGAGCGAGAAGCGGCAGGCGTCGGCGATCGCGACGGTGCGCGCGACGGCGTCGGGCCAGCGGCGGAACAGCCGCGCCATCTCCGCCGCCGGCTTCAGGTGGCGCTCGGCGTTGGGCAGCAGGCGCCAGCCGGCGTCGTCGATGGTGCAGCCCTCGCGCACGCAGGTCAGCACGTCCTGCAGCACGCGGCGCTCCGGCGCGTGGGCATGCACGTCGTTGGTGGCGACCAGCGGCAGCCCCGCCGCGTCGGCCAGCGCGGCGAGGCCGGCGATGCGCCGGGCGTCGTCGCCGCGGTAGAGGTGCTGCGCGGCGAGATAGGCGCGGCCGCGGAAGCGGTCGGCGACGCGCGCGAGTTGGGCGGCAAAGGCGTCGTCCGGGGCGCCCGTCTCCGGCGGCAGCGCCAGCACGACCTGGCCGTCGCCGTGGTCGCACGCGTCGGCGAAGTCGAGGTGGCACTGGCCCTTGGGCGCGCGCCGCTTGCCCACGGTGAGGAGGCGCGACAGCCGGCCGTAGGCAACGCGGTCGGTCGGCAGGAAGACCAGGCTCGGCGCGTCGCGCAGGTCGAGCCGCGCGCCGACGACCAGCCGGATGCCGGCTTCCTTCGCCGCGACGTGCGCGCGCACCACGCCGGCCAGCGTGTTGCGGTCGGTGATCGCCACCGCCCGGTGCCCCAGCGCCGCGGCGGCATGCGCCAGCTCCTCCGGGTGCGAGGCCCCGCGCAGGAAGCTGAAATTGCTGGCGACCGTGAGCTCGGCGTAGGCGGGCATGGTCAGAATCCGTGGCCGGCACGGGCGGACCTGAGGTCCGCCCCTACGACAGAGGGGGCGGTGTTCATTCTTCCGTAGGGGCGCGTCTCAGACGCGCCCTTTGCGCAACCGATCCGATGTTCGCCGGGTTCTCGCGATCCAGCGACCAGCGGATCGGATTGATCGCGATGTATTCCTGATCTTCGCCAGCGATTCGTCGCCGCGGATGACATGGTCGTAATAGCCGCGTTGCCACAGCGGCCGGATGCCATCTGTCGGGCCGAGAATGCCTTGAACGAGCGGACGATCTGCGTGAGGCCGTGTGCGCGCGCAGATGTCGTCGTCGGCAGGATCGTCACGATGCCGTGGATGTGGTTGGGCATGATGACGAAGGTATCCAGGGCGACGTGCGCGTAGTGGCGCGGGAGATCACGCCAACAGGCGTCGACGACGCGTCCAGCTTCGTTCAGTTGCATCGCATCGTCGCCAATGTTCCCGAGCAGGCAGCGACGTTGGTGCGTGCAGACCGTGATGAAATACGCGGCCGGCGATGCGTAATCGTGGTGCGGCAGGCGCAGCGAGCTGCGGCGGCGATAGTGATCTTTCCCGTCAGGCAGCCGTGTGTCCCGCTGGTCTGCAGGGGCGGACCTGAGGTCCGCCCCTACGAAAAGGCGGTGTGAGCGTGCGCCAAGGTCATGTGGACGTGCGTTGCCGTCGTCGTTCATCGCCATTCCCCTCACCCGAACACCCCGTGCAGGAACCAGGACGGCGGCGGGGCGTCGTCGCGGTAGAGGCCCTGGCGGTAGAGCCAGTAGCGGCCGCCGGCGGTGTCCTCGACGCGGTAGTAGTCGCGCAAGGCCCCGTCGTCCGGCGCGCCGCCGCGCCACCATTCGGGGGCGATGCGCTCCGGCCCCTCGGCGCGGACGACGCGGTGGACGACGCGGCGCCAGCGGAACATCACCGGCGGGTCGTCGGGCACCGGCGCCACCGCCTCGATCGGCTCCGGCCGCGGCAGCAGGCGCAGCGGGCGCGGCGGCGCGCCGGGCGGCGCCCACGCGGCGCCGGCCGCCGCCGGCGCGGCGCGCAGCGCCGGCGCCGTCTCCATCGCGCGCTCCGGCAGATGGCTCTGGCGCGGGCGCAGCCGGCGCACCCGGTCGGCGCCCAGCCGGTTGCTCAGCCGGTCGACCAGCGCGTCGAGCGCCTCCGTCACGGCGCCGTCGGCGCCGCCGCGGCGGCCGCCGTCCAATCCATTGCCGTCAAGGCGGGGCTGCACCGGCCCCAGCGGCTCGGCGACGGCGGCGTCCAGCCGCATCGCCTCGAACCCGAAGCCGAGGTCGAGCCCGTCCAGCCGCTCGGCGAACAGCCGGGCGAGGTGGGCCGGCGCGCGGTTGGGCCGGCTGGTGCCGACGGCCAGGCGCTCGACGCCGCCGTCCGGCCGGTACAGCCACAGCACCAGCTCGCGCGCGCCGGCCTGCGCCGCCTCCAGCCCGGCGCACAGCCCGGCGAGCAGCCGGTCGAGCCCGGCGGCGACGTCCTCCGTCCGGCCGATCGGCTCGGCGAAGGCGAGCCGCTCGACGTGGATGGCGGGCGGCGGCGCCGGCGAGATCGGCTCGTGCACCGCCCCCAGCGCCGCGTCGAGCCGGGCCGCCACCGCGGCGCCGCCGCGCGTGGCCAGCGCCGCGCGCGGGATGTCGTAGAGCGCGCCGATCCGACGCAGCCCAAGCCCCTCCAGGCTGGCGACCACGGCGGGCGGCAGCCGCAGCGCCGCCACCGGCAGCGCCGCCAGCGCATC
>JBFWQM010000101.1:0-17176 GCA_050249455.1 Rhodospirillaceae bacterium
CCCGGCCGGCGCAGCACGATGCCGTGGCTGCCGGCGTGGTCGAGCAGCTCCTTGCCGAGCTGCTCGCTGACCACGTTGTCGGGCGGCACCTCGAGCGCCAGGCTCGCCAGGTGGGCGGCGGCGATGCGCTCCTCCAGATAGGTGTGGCGGTAGCGGCCGACCGAGGGCGCGTAGATCAAAACCTCGCTCACCATCACGAAGAAGACGGTGAGAACCAGCAGCCGTGCCGAAAGGCCTGTGAACAATGCGCAACCGTCAGGTGAAATCCCTGCCCGGGAACACTATAGCGCATTGTCGCGACAACATAAATCGCCGCCGCCCGAGCCGGGGCGCCGCGCGGGCGCCCCGGCCGGCGCGTTCGCCCGTGGTGGTGAGCCTTGTGCGCGCCGCAGCCCCCGCTGCGGCGGCGCGCGGACGACGCGGCCGCACCCAGCCTCTCCCCGGCCGCCGCACACGGGCAAATGACAGGACGGTGAGCCGGCTTCAACAGGCCGTGAGGCCGCCGCGAATCAGCCGAAACGCCTGAGAAACCGCACCAGCCGGCGCACCCGCGGCGACAGCAGCCGGGGCATGAAGTAGGCGCCCGCCGCGCGCGCCGACGCCTCGCCGCGGGTCGGGTAGGGCAGCATCAGCCCGGCGAGGTCCTTCGCCCGCAGCCGCCGGCCCACCGCCAGCGCCCACAGCCCGGCGAGCTCGCCCGCCGCCTCCCCCACCACAGTGGCGCCGACGAAGCGGCCGCACGAATCGACGACCGCCTTGACCAGCCCGTCCTCCGCCCGTTCGGCGCGGGCGCGGTCGTTCTCGGCGAACGGGAAGCGCAGGACCTCGATGCGGCCCAGCTGTTCGCGCGCCTGCGCCTCGGTGAGGCCGACCTGGGCGAGCTCCGGCGCGGTGTAGGTCACCCACGGCAGCGCCCGGTAGTCCGGCCGCGCCGGCAGGCGGAACAGGATCGCGCGCACCGCCACCCCGGCGTGGTGGCCGGCGACGTGGGTGAACTGCGGCCCGCCGGCGCAGTCGCCGATCGCGTAGGCCCGCCGGTTGCTGGTCCGCAGCCCGCGGTCGACCGTTATCCCCTTGGGATCGTGGGCGATTCCCGCCGCCTCCAGCCCCAGGCCGTCGAGGTTGGGCCGGCGGCCGGCGGCGACGAGGAGGTGCGAGCCGGCGAACCGCCGCTCCGCCCCGTCCACCTCGGCGACTAGCGCCACGCCGTCGCCGTCGCGCTCGGCGCGGACCACCTTCGCCTCCTCCACCACCGCCACCCCGTCGCGGCGCAGCCGGGCGCGCACGATGTCCACCGCCTCCGGATCGTCGCGCGGCAGGATCGAACGGGCCTGCACCAGGGTGACCTGGCAGCCGAGCAGCGCGTGCGCCTGCGCCATCTCGACCCCGATCGGCCCGCCGCCCAGCACCAGGAGGTGCGCCGGCGCGGTCCGGCGTTCGAAGATCGTCTCGTTGGTGTCGAACGGCATCGCGTCGAGGCCGGGGACCGGCGGGACCGCGGGGCTGGAGCCGACCGCGATCACGAACCGCCGGGCGACGACCTCCACCTCGCCGGCGACCAGCCGGTCGGGCGCGACGAATCGGGCGTCGGCGGCGATCACCCGCACCCCCAGCGCAGTGAACCGGTCGGCCGAATCGTGCGGCGCGATGCGCCCGATCACGCCGCGGACGTGATCCATCACGCGATCGAAACGAACCGCAGGCGGGCTTGTCTCGATTCCGAAACGGCCGGCCTGGCGGACTGCTTCGGCGGCGCGCGCGGCGGCGATCAGGGCCTTCGACGGGACGCAGCCATAGTTCAGGCAGTCGCCGCCCATGCGGCCGCGCTCGACCAGCGCGGTGGGCGCGCCGAGCTGCGACGCGGCGGCCGCGACGCTGAGCCCGGCGGAGCCGCCGCCGATCACGCACACGTCCACGTGGAGCGTCTCTGTCATTGCGGCGCGGCCCGACCCTCTCCCGTCGCGTCACCGCCGGTGGCGGCGCGCCTTGTTGTACACGACCGGGACCAGCGCAAGCAGGCCCAGGCCGACCAGCGGCAGCAGGAACCGCGGCTGCAGGATGATGCCGAGGTCGGCCTCGCCGCCGGTTTCCACCACCGCGGCGATGCCGTCGCCGACCAGCGCGAACACCAGGGTCGCCGGGATGACGCCGACGAAGGTGCCGATCACGTAGGTCGACAGCGGCACGTTGAGGAATGCCGGCACCAGGTTGACCAGCCAGAACGGGAACAGCGGCACCAGCCGCAGGAACAGCAGGTAGTTCAGCGCGTGGCGGCGGAAACCGTCCTCCATCCGCGCCACGAAGCCGCCGACCTTGGCGCGCAGCGCGCCGGCGCCGGCATGCCGCGCGGCCAGGAACAGCAGCGTCGCGCCAACGGTCGCCCCGGCCACCGCGTAGACCGTGCCGAGCACGGGGCCGAACAGGAAGCCGCCCGCCACCGTCAGCACCGCCCCGCCCGGCACCGAGGTCGCCACCGCCACGCAATAGACGCCGATATAGGCGAGCGCGGCGGCCAGCGCGTGATGGTGGACGTAGTCGGCGAGCCCGTGGCGGTGCTGGCGCAGCGCCTCCAGCGACACGTAGCGGTCGAGGCCGAACGCGAAGAACGCCACGAGGCCGAGGGCAAGCACCGCGAGCGGCGCCAGCCTGGCCGGCCCGCCGTGGCGGCGATGCCCTCGCTCGCGCGGTTTTCCGTGCATACCCTTCGACCCATGACCGCCGGGCGGCCGCAGGAAGATTAATCCGGCAACGCCGCGCCCGGCGCAACCGCCGCGCCGGCCGTCGACAACTTTCCGTGAGGGAGCGGAAGGGACCCGCCGCCGGGCTGCGGGCCGCCATCGTTGACTTCGCCCGGCCGAACCCCTATACACCGGTCCCACTTTCGGACGCACCGCGTCCTGGACACGGATTCCACGGGATTTCGACGTGAAACGGACGTATCAGCCCAGCCGGCTCGTGCGCAAGCGGCGCCACGGTTTTCGCTCGCGGATGTCCTCAGTCGGCGGCCGCCGCGTGCTGGCCGCACGGCGGGCAAAGGGGCGCAAGCGCCTGAGCGCGTGACCGCCCGGCGCGCGCCGGAGCGGCTGAAGAAGCGGCGCGATTTCCTGGCGGTGGCCGGCGCGCAGCGCAAATGGGCTGCGCCCGGTCTGGTCCTGCAGGTCCGCCTGCGGCCGGCCGAAGCGCCCGGGCCGCGCGGCGTCGCCGTCGGCGATGCGCCGCGGGTCGGGTTCACGGTCACCCGCAAGGTCGGCAATGCGGTGGTGCGCAACCGGGTGCGGCGGCGGCTGCGCGCCGCGGCGGCGGAGGTGCTGGGCGAGGCCGCCATGCCGAACTGCGACTATGTCCTGATCGGCCGCGGCGCCACGCTGACGCGCCCCTACCCGGCGCTGTTGAACGACCTGCGGACGGCGCTGGGCCGGCTGCGGGCGCGGCGGCCGGCGCAACCGGCGGAAGCCTTGAAGAGCGAATGAACCGATTCCTGCACCGCCTGCCGGCGTTCGCGCTAAGCGCGCCGATCCTCGCCTACCGCTACTTGCTGTCGCCGGTGCTGCCGGCGTCGTGCCGGTTCCACCCGTCGTGCTCGGCCTACGCGCTTGAGGCGGTGCGGCGGCATGGCGCGGCGGCCGGCGGTTGCTTGGCGCTGCGGCGCATCCTACGTTGCCACCCGTGGGGCGGGCAGGGCTACGACCCCGTCCCCGACCCCGTCGGCCGCGCCGCCTCGCCGCACCATCCGATCCATCCATCCGGTTCCAACCACTAGGGTTGCGGGACGCATCCAATGCTGGAACAGAGGAACCTCCTCCTCGCGGTCGTCGTCTCGGTCGCGATCCTGCTGACCTACCAGATCCTGTTCGAGCAGCCGCGCATCGAGAAGGCGCGCCAGCAGCAGCAGACGACACAGGTCCCGGCCGCGCCCGGCGCCCCCTCGGCGCCCGGCACTCCGGCGGCGCCCGGCGGCTCCACCGCACCGGCCGCGCCCGGCACGACGGCCACGCCAGCGGTCCCGGGGGCGGCCCCGGGGGCACCGGGCACGCCCGCGGCACCGGGCGCGCCGGCCCAGGCGGCCACGCGCGACGCCGTGGTCGCCGCCGGCCCGCGCATCGCCATCGAGACGCCGAAGCTCAAGGGCTCGCTGGCCCTGGACGGCCTGCGCCTGGACGACCTGGTGCTGACCGAATACCGCCAGACCGTCGATCCCGGCAGCCCGCCGATCACACTGCTGTCGCCGGAAGGCACGGCGGCGCCCTATTTCGCCCAGCTCGGCTGGCTGTCGGCCGACCCCGAATCGCCGGCGCCCGGCGTCGCGACGCGCTGGCAGGCGAACGGCCGCCGGCTGACCCCCGATACCCCCGTCACGCTGACCTGGGACAACGGCAGCGGACTGCGCTTCATCCAGGAGATCGCGGTCGACAAGGACTACATGTTCACGGTGACGCGCCGCGTCGTGAACGCGTCCGCCAAGTCGGTGACGCTGTATCCGTTCGGCCTCGTCAAGCGCCTGGGCGAGCCGCATACCGACGGCCTGTTCATCCTCCACGAAGGCCCGGTGGGCGTGCTGGACGGCACGCTGCAGGAGGTCAGCTACAGCAAGCTGCGCGACGACGGCGAGGTGAAGGGCAAGAGCACCGGCGGCTGGATCGGCATCACCGACAAGTACTGGCTGGCGGCGCTGCTGCCGGACCAGAAGACCGGCAACGAGATGCGGTTCAGCCACCACCTGGAAGGCCAGAAGGACGCCTACCAGACCGACTACCGCGGCGACGCGGTCGTCGTGGCGCCCGGCGCCACCGCCGCGACCACCGACCGGGTGTTCGCCGGCGCCAAGGTGGTGCGCGTGCTCGACCGCTACGAGACCGAGCTCGGCGTCCATCGCTTCGACCGCGCGATCGACTTCGGCTGGTTCTACTTCCTGACCAAGCCGATCTTCTACGCGCTGGAATACTTCCACCGCCACCTGGGCAACTTCGGCCTGGCCATCCTCCTGTTCACCGTGCTGATCAAGGCGGCGTTCTTCCCGCTGGCCAACAAGTCGTACAAGGCGATGAGCCGGCTGAAGCTGCTCCAGCCGAAGATGATGGAGCTGCGCGAGCGGTACAAGGACGACCGCATGCGCATGAACCAGGCGATGATGGAGCTCTACAAGAAGGAGAACGCCAACCCGATGGCGGGCTGCCTGCCCATCGCCATCCAGATCCCGGTGTTCTTCGCGCTCTACAAGGTGCTCTACGTCACCATCGAGATGCGCCACGCGCCGTTCTACGGCTGGATCAAGGACCTGTCGGCCGCCGACCCGACCTCGGTGCTCACCCTGTTCGGGCTGATCCCGGTGACCCTGCCGCACTTCCTGCACATCGGCATCTGGCCCGTCATCATGGGCATCACGATGTTCCTGCAGCAGAAGCTCAACCCGCAGCCGATGGACCCGGCCCAGCAGAAGATCTTCATGCTGCTGCCGATCGTGTTCACCTTCGTGCTGGCGCAGTTCTCCGCCGGCCTGGTGATCTACTGGGCGTGGAACAACCTGCTGTCGATCCTGCAGCAGTGGGTCATCATGCGCCGCATGGGCGTCAAGCCCTAGGCCGCGCATGCCGCTCGCCCGGGCCGACGCGGACGCGGTGGAGGCCGGCCGCCGCCTGTTCGCCCGCGCGTGCGAGTTCATCGCCGCGGCGCCGACGCTGGCGGCGATGCCGCCGCCGGCGCTGCCCGAGGTCGCCTTCGCCGGCCGCTCCAATGTCGGCAAGTCGAGCCTGGTGAACGCGCTGACCGGGCGCCGGACCCTGGCCCGCACCTCGCACACGCCGGGTCGCACCCAGGCGCTGATCTTCTTCGATCTCGGCGACGCGCTGACGCTGGTCGACATGCCCGGCTACGGCTACGCCCAGGCGCCGAAGAAGCTGGTCGAGACGTGGTCGCAGCTGGTTCGCGACTACCTGCGCGGCAGGCCGAGCCTGCGCCGGCTGTGCCTGCTGGTCGATTCCCGCCACGGCATCAAGGACAACGACCGCGAGTTGATGGACCTCCTGGACGAGGCGGCGCTGTCGTTCCAGGTGGTGCTGACCAAGTGCGACAAGACCGCAGGTCCGGCGCTGGAGCACCTGGTCGCCGCGGTCGATGCCGAGATCGGCCGCCGGCCGGCGGCGCATCCGGAGGTGGTGGCGACGAGTTCGCGCACCGGCTTCGGGGTCGAGGTGCTGCGCGCCGGGCTGGCGGCGCTGGCGGCTCCGGCGCAAATCGGGTAGAACCGCCCCATGACGGTCACGCTCAACACCAAGTCCCGCTCGGACGCGGAGTTCCAAGCGAACCTCAACAAGGCGAAGACCTTGTCCGAGGCGCTGCCGTTCATGCGCGGCTATGCCGGCAAGACCTTCGTCATCAAGTACGGCGGCCACGCGATGGGCGACGACGACGTCGGCCGCCGCTTCGCGCGCGACGTGGTGCTGCTGAAGCAGGTCGGCATCAACCCGATCGTCGTCCACGGCGGCGGGCCGCAGATCGGCCAGATGCTGGAGCGGCTGAAGATCAAGTCGGAGTTCATCGACGGCCTGCGCGTGACCGACGCTGCGACGGTCGAGATTGTCGAGATGGTGCTGTGCGGCTCCATCAACAAGCAGGTCGTGTCGGCGATCAACGAGGCGGGCGGCACCGCGATCGGGCTGTCCGGCAAGGACGGTTCGCTGATCCGCGCCCGCAAAGTGACGCGCACCACCCGCGACCCCGACTCCAACATAGAGAAGGTGCTCGACCTCGGCTTCGTCGGCGAGCCGACCACGGTGGATGCCGGCGTGCTGAACCGACTGCTCGCCTCCGACGTGATCCCGGTGATCGCGCCGATCGGCATCGGCGTGGACCACACCACGTACAACATCAACGCCGACACGGTCGCCGGCGCGGTCGCTGCTGCGGTGAAGGCCGAGCGCCTGTTCATGCTGACCGACGTCGCCGGCGTCCTGAACAAGGACGGCACCCTGATCGCCGAGATGGGCCGCTCGGACGTCGATGCGCTGATCGCCGACGGCACCATCAAGGGTGGCATGATCCCGAAGATGGAGACCTGCGTCATGGCGGTGGACGGCGGCGTCGCCGCCTCGGTCATCCTCGACGGCCGGGTGCCGCACGCGCTGCTGCTCGAGATCTTCACCGAGCACGGCGTCGGCACGATGATCCGGCGCGGGGACTGAGCCGCCGCGCCGGGCGCCTACGCGCCGACGAACTCCAGCTGCCAGCGCATGTCGTCCTCGGACAGCGGCCAGTCCTCGCCGTTGCGCGCGCGCAGCACCGAGGTGGGCGAGATGCGCAAAAGGCGCATCTGGAGCTGCGCCGCGAAGCGCGGGCTGAACCCGCCGCGCCAGGCCAGCGCGATCATCCCCTTGGCGCTGGCGGTCGAGACGATCTTCTCCACCACCGCATAGCCGACCTCGGCGCGCGCCGCGAGCGCGGCCATGGCGAAGATGCGGTTGCCGCCGGTGATCGCGTCGCTGACGGTGTCCTCGTCGAGGTCGCCGGCGGCGACCATCGCCTGGGCGCGCGCCATCGCCGCTTCGGAACCGGATGGCCCGTCGTCGCCGTCGGGGTCGACCGCCGCCTGCTCGCGCGCCAGCCGTGTGCGGACCGAGGCCTGCACGGCCTGCGCCGTCTCAGCGTCGAGGTCGTTGCGCTGCAGCAGCCGCTCGACCAGCGAATCGGCGACGAACGTGCACAGCCGGCGCGCCGCGCGCGGCGACAGCTGCGGCCGCGCCGCCAACGGGCCGTGCCACGACGGGCAGTCGGCGGCGCGATCGACCAGACGGTCGAGCGTCTCCTCGCGGATCTGCGCGCTGCGGTTGGTCAGCAACGTCGCGATCGACGGCTCGTCGTCGCGCGCCACGATCGCCTCGGCGACGTCGGCGCCGAGGCCGCGGCGGCGCGCGATCGCCTGCAGCGCGCCCTGCACGGCGCCCGAATTGATGATCTCGATCAGCACGTCGTCGCCGAGCAGCGGCGAGTGCTCCAGCACCGGCGCCGCGACGTCGACGTCGGGATCGTGGGCGAGCCGCTGGATGACCGATTCCGGCGCGTTGGCGACCTCCTTGAGCGATTCGGAGAGGATGCGCCGCACGCGGGGCAGGGCGTCCCGCGCCAGCGTCTCCAGGATGTCGACAACGATCTCGCCGACCCGCGCCGAGGCGCCGGGGTCGAGGTGCGGCACCAGCTGCGCCACCTTCTCCGCCACCCGGCAGCGCACGTGGTCGTCGCGGTCGCGCGCCAGCAGCAGGCGCGCATGCACCGGCGACGCGGCATTCTCGGCGATCGCGCGGCGCACCGCCGCGGCCGGGTCCTCGGCCAGGTAGTAGAGGATCTCGGGCTGCACGTCGGCGCGCCCGGCCAGCCGCAGGCGCACCGACTCGTCCGCATGCGCGGCCTCCGCCTTCGCGCGATCGTAGTCCAACCGTACCGTCACGACACGTGCTCCGCTTCCGTCGTCGTCCGCGGCGGCGCGAGACGCCAGCCGCCCTTGCTCGTTCGCTTGTGCGCATACATCGCCGCATCGGCGCGCGCGATGAAATCGGCCGGCGTCTCTTCCGAACCGGCCTCGTAGACGGCGAGCCCGATCGACACGCCGAGCGGGCGCACCGGATCGTCGGTCAGGCCGGCCATCGGCCGTGCGGCCACGACCAGGTCCGCGGCGCGCATATCGGCGGCGTCGGTCGGCAGCCGGCACATACACACCGCGAACACGTCACCCCCCATGCGCGCGACCAGGTCGTCGGGCCGCGTGCTGTCGAGCAGGATGCCGGCCAAGGTGGCTAGCGCGCGGTCGCCCTCGGCGTGGCCGCGGCGGTCGTTCACGAGCTTGAAGTTGTCGAGGTCGATGTAGAACAGCACCCCCGACGCGCCGCCGCGGCGCATCCGAGCCAGGCGATGCTGAAGGTCGTCGAAGAAGGCGCGGCGATTGAGCAGCCCGGTGAGTTCGTCGGTGCGCGACAGCGCCGCCAGCCGCTCGTGGTTGGCGATCTGGGCGATGGCGATGCCGAGCTGGGCGGCGACCGCGGCGACCAGCGCGCGGTCATCGTCGTCCCAGTCGCCGCCGTCGCGGAACACCGCGAGCGCCCCGTTGACGGCGCCGCGATAGTCGGTGGCGATCCACAGCCCGCCGCCGGCGGCCGTCGGCGCGGTCGCGCCGAGCCCGTCGGGCGGCTCCGCCGGTGCGCCGGCCGCGGCGACGAAGCGCCCGAGGCCGTCCGCGCGCAGGATGGCGCAGCGGCCGCCGACCGCGCGCGCCGTCGCCTCCGCCGCGGCGGCGAGCACCTGCTGCGGCTCGATCTGGTCGTGCATGCGCCGGACGACGTAGGCGATCAGCCGTTCGCGGGCCTCCGCGGCGGCGAGCCGCGCGGCATGCCGCCGGTCGGCGGTGACGTCGCGGCAGATGCCGCGCGCACCGCACCAGGCGCCGTCGGTGTCGAACACCGGCACCGCGGAGGTGGCGACGCAGGCCGCGGCGCCGTCGGCGGTGCGCATCCAGACGTCGATGTCGACCACCGGCGCGGCGGTGGCGAACGGCAGCGTCCCGGCGTCGAGCGCCGGATCGAGCAGGAAAGCCGCTGCCGGACGGCCGACCAGCCGATGGGCGGGAAATCCGATCGCGCCGCACGGCGAGACATAGGCGAACGCGCCGGCTGCATCGGTCTCCCACGCGAAGTCGCTGCCGAGCTCCACCAGCTCCTTGAACCGCCGCCGGGATTCGATCAGGGCGTCGCGCAGCGCGCGCTCCGCGGTCGCGTCGTGCCCGACGACCAGCGCCCCGCCGGCGACAAGCGGCACCACCGTGAGCTCGCGCGCCGGCCCACCGGCATCGCCCGCGGCCGGGACGACGCTCGCGCCGTCGCGGCCGATCGCGCCCGACAGCGCCGCGCCGGCCGAGGCCGGCACCAGCCATTCCGCCGCGCGGTCGTTCGCGGCGACCGCCACGCCGCCCGCATCGAGCAGCATCGCGGGTGCGGCGAAGGGCGCCAGGTCGATCGCCGGGCCGCACGGCGCGCCTGTCGCGAGCATCGGCGCGGAGCGGCCCGACGGCACGTCTAGGTCCCGTCGGCGGCGCGGCGGGCGGATGCGCCGTCTTCGGCGCTGCGCCGAAGGACGACCGTCGGACGGCCGAACAGATAACCCTGGGCGAGGTCGATACCGCAGTCGCGCACCACCGCGAGGCAGGTCTCGTCCTCCACCATCTCGGCGATGGTGGCGATGCCGAGCTCGCGGCACAGGCCGATGACGGCGCGCAGGAAGGCGCGGTGCTTGGCCGAGTCCATGGCGCTGCGGATGTAGTGGCCGTCGATCTTCACGATGTCGACGTCGAGCGACTGAAGGTAGCGCATCGCCGCCGCGCCGGCGCCGAAGTCGTCGAGGCAGATCTTGTGGCCGGCGCGGCGCAGCCACTGGACGGCCTCATTGGTCGCCTCGATGTCGCGCACCTGGGCGGATTCGGTGATCTCGAACATCAGCTGCCCGCGCACCTGCGGGTACGTGTCCAGCAGCGCGCGCAGCCGCTCGACGAACCGCGGATCGGAAATCGACTGGCCCGAGACGTTGACCGCCGCCGTCACCGTGCGGCGCAGCGCCGCGGTGGCGGCGATCCACGCCAGCACCTTGCGGCACATCGCGAAGTCGAACTCGGCGATCAGGCCGGTGTTCTCGGCCAGCCGGATCATCTCGTAGGGCGAGCTGTCGATCTCGCCGTTGAAACGGACCAGCGCCTCGTAGTGGTGCAGCTTGCGGTGAACGACATCGACGATCGGCTGAAAGGCGACGTCGAACTCGCCGCCGGCGGCGATGCGCCGGAAGTAGTTCATCTTCTGCGCCGTGTCGGCGACCAGCGCGTCGAGGTCGCTGTGCAGGTGGGCGAGCCGCGCCGGGTCGCTCTTGCCCAGCTTGCGCAAGGTGAACATCAGCGCCCGCGCCGCGGCGGCGTCGCCGAGATGGGTGGGGTCGGCCTCCACCGTGCCGGCCGCGACCTCGGCGCCGATGCCGCGCGGGTCGGCGCTGCGCGCATAGTCCTCGATCCGGCGCTTCAGCGACATGATGTCGAGGTCGCGCCGGTGCAGGATGCCGTAGCTTTCGCCGTCAAAGCGGCAGGCCGCCTCGCCCTCCACCGAGTTGGCGCGCAGGCAGGCGCCCAGGGTCTCGAGCAGGTTGGCGTCGGTCTCGTGGTCAAGCCGGGTGCGCAGGGTGTCGAAGTCCTGCATCTGGACCATGGAGAACTGCAGCGTCTCGCCGCGCCGCGCCGCCGCGCGCACCTGCTCGGAGGCGAGCTCGGCGAAGGAATGGCGCTCCAGGAGCCCGGTCTCCGGGTCGCGGCGCACGATGCGGGCGGTCGATTCGATGATCGAGGCGGCGTGCAGGCGCAGCGCGAAGAAGAACCGCCCGTCGAGGTCGGGCAGGTGGTAGCCGGTCATCACCAGCAGCGGCGTCGGTCCCTCCGGGCCGTTGAGGCGGATCGTCGCGGGCTCCAGCCGGGTGCCGGCGCGCATGCCGTGGCACAGCTCGTCGACCAGCGCGCGGTGCTCCGGCGCCACCAGATCGATGAACGGCCGGCCGATCAGTTCTTCCGGCTTGCAGCCGGCCAGCGCCCCGGTCGCCCCGGCGGCGAAGGTGACGATCAGCCCGGCGTCGGCCTCGAACAGCACGTCGGCGGCGCAGAACGCGAGCGCCACGAAGCGGTCCCGCTCCTGTCGCAGGACCTGGTTCTGGCGCTGGATGGCCGGGGCGGCTGGGTCGTGGGTCGTTCGGGCTTTATCCATGACTCCCCGGCCGACGCAAGGAACGGCGCCGTGGCGGTGGGCATAAACGGGTCCCGGTAAGCTACTTAGGGCAGCTTAATGATGCGTGTACGGGCGGAGCGGCACCGGGACCCTTGCCGGACGGGACGCCAGGCGTCAAATATCCGGCCATGAGCCCCACTGAAGCCGCCGCCGGACCGCGCCTCGACCGCATCGAGACCTGGGTGTTCGACCTCGACAACACGCTCTACCGCGTGAGCGAGCGGATGCATGCCGAGATCGACCGTAAGATCGGCGCCTTCCTGATGGAGTTCCTGGCGGTCGATGCGGTTGAGGCCAGGCGCGTCCAGAAAGCCTATTTCGCCGAATACGGCCTGACCATGCGCGGCCTGATGGTGCGCCACGGCCTCGACCCGCAGGCGTTTCTGGACGCCACCGGCCTGCCCGACCTGTCTGACGTCGCGCTCGACGAGGGGCTGGCGCACGCCATCGGCCGGCTGCCCGGGCGCAAGATCATCTACACCAACTCGCACGCCGTGCACGCCGAGCGCGTGCTGGAGCGGATCGGCATGACCGACCACTTCGAGGTGGTGCACGACATCATCGCCGCCAACTACCTGCCCAAGCCGTCGGCCGAGGCGTTCGCCGCGATCTGCACGACCTGCGGCTTCGACCCGGCGCGCGCGGCGATGTTCGACGACATCATCGCCAACCTGAAGCCGGCCGCCGCGCTCGGCATGACCACGGTGTGGGTCAAGACCGACGCCGCCTGGGCGCGCGACATGACGCCGGGGCCGGAGGTCCACTACGTCGTCGAGAACCTGAAGGCGTGGATCGAGGCGGCGGTCGACGGCCGTTGACTCGCCGCGGACGGCGGCTATTGTCGGGCCGACACAGCCGGCCAGCATCATGACAACCAACGATCTCCAGAACGCCATCGACGCCGCGTGGGACGCGCGCGACACCGTCAACGCCGCGACCAAGGGCGCGGTGCGCGACGCGGTCGAGGCCGCACTCGACGCGCTCGATGCCGGCACCCTGCGGGTGGCGGAGAAGCGCGACGGCAAGTGGCACGTCAACCAGTGGCTGAAGAAGGCGGTGCTGCTGTCGTTCCGACTCTACGACAACGCGCCGATGCCGGGCGGCCCGCGCGACCCCGTCCGCGGCGATTCGCCGTGGTTCGACAAGGTGTCGCCGAAGTTCGCCGGCTGGGACGCCGACCGCTTCCGCAAGGCGGGCTTCCGCGCCGTGCCGAACTGCGTGGTGCGGCGGTCGGCGTTCATCGCCCCCAACGTCGTGCTGATGCCGTCCTTCGTCAACGTCGGCGCCTACGTCGATTCGGGGACGATGGTGGACACCTGGGCCACCGTGGGGAGCTGCGCGCAGATCGGCAGGAACTGCCACATCTCCGGCGGCGCCGGGATTGGCGGCGTGCTTGAGCCGCTGCAGGCCGACCCGGTGATCGTCGAGGACAACTGCTTCATCGGCGCGCGGTCCGAGGTCGCCGAGGGCGTGATCGTGGAGACCGGGGCGGTGCTCGCCATGGGCGTGTTCGTCGGCGCCTCGACCAAGATCATCGACCGCACGACCGGCCAGGTGCACACCGGCCGCGTCCCCGCCTACTCCGTCGTCGTGCCGGGCTCGCTGCCCGGCCGGCCGCTGCCGGACGGGACGCCAGGCCCCAGCCTCTACTGCGCCGTCATCGTCAAGCGGGTCGACGAGCAGACGCGCTCGAAGACCTCGATCAACGAGCTGCTGCGCGATTGACCGCCGCGGTCGATGCGCTCGAGCTCGCCCGGGCGCTGATCCGCCGCCCGAGCGTCACGCCCGCGGACGCCGGCGCCCTCGACGTGCTGCAGCAGGCCCTTGAGGGGATCGGCTTCACCGTCCACCGCCTGCCGTTCAGCGCGCCGGGCACCCCCGATATCGACAACCTCTACGCTCGGATCGGCGCCGGCGGGCCCAATTTCTGCTTCGCCGGGCACACCGACGTGGTGCCGGTCGGCGCGCCGGAGGGCTGGTCGGTCGACCCGTTCGGCGCCGAGGTGATCGACGGCTTCCTCTACGGCCGCGGCGCGTCCGACATGAAGGCCGCCATCGCGGCGTTCGTGGCGGCGGCGCAATCGTTCCTCGCGCAGGCGGGCCCCGGCTTCCCCGGCTCCATCAGCCTGCTGATCACCGGCGACGAGGAAGGACCGGCGATCAACGGCACCCGCAAGGTGCTGGAGTGGCTGGCCGCGCGCGGCGAGACGCTCGACGCCTGCGTGGTGGGCGAGCCGACCTGCCCCAGCCGGCTGGGCGACATGATCAAGATCGGGCGCCGCGGCAGCCTGGTCGGCCGCCTGTCGGTCGCCGGGGTGCAGGGCCACACCGCCTACCCCCACCTCGCCGACAACCCGCTGCCGCGGCTGGTGCGCATGCTGGCGGCGCTGGCCGACGCGCCGCTCGACGACGGCACGCCGCACTTCCCGCCGTCGAACCTGCAGCTCACCACCATCGACGTCGGCAATCCCGCCTCGAACGTGATCCCGGCCGGCGCGCGCGCGGCGTTCAACGTCCGCTTCAACGACCTGCACACCGGCGCCAGCATGACGCGCTGGATCCGCGAGCGGCTGGATTCGGTCGACCCGCGCTACGAGCTCGACGTCAGCATCTCGGGCGAGGCGTTCCTGACCCCGCCGGGGCCGCTGAGCGACCTCCTGGTCCGCGCAGCGCAGGAAGTCACCGGCCTGACGCCGGAGTTGTCGACCACCGGCGGCACCTCCGACGCGCGCTTCATCAAGGACCACTGCCCGGTCGCCGAGTTCGGGATGAGCGGCCAGACCATGCACAAGACCGACGAGCGCGTCGCGGTCGCCGACGTCGCCGCGCTGCAGCGCATATACGAGACGGTGCTGGCCGGGTACTTCGGCCGATGATGTCCGTGGCGGAGGCTGCGTATGCGCTGTACGGCGCCGCGCGGCTGGCCCGCTACGACCCCGCCGGCCTCGGCTTCTTCGGCGACACCGCGACCGACGCGCTGCGCTCGTTCCAGGCGGCGATCGTGGCGCTGCCGGTCTACGCGCTGCTGCTGACGATCGAGCTGTCGCGCGCCGCGGTCGCCGCGCCGCTGCTCAAGGTGGTGCTGGTGGAAGGCGTCGCCTACGTCGCCGGCTGGGCGGCGTTCCCGCTGGTGATCTACCAGATCGCCGATTCGATCGGGCGCGGCGACCGCGTGCACCGCTTCATCGCCGCCTACAACTGGACGGTGGTGCTGCAGGCCACCGCGCTGCTGGTCGCCGCCACGATCTTCTCGCTCCACGTCCTGCCAGACAGCGTGGCGATGGTGCTGTGGCTGGGCGTGATCGTCGCGGTGCTGGCCTACCAGTGGTTCGTCGCCCGGGTCGGGCTGGCGCTGTCAGCCGCAGGCGCCGCCGGCATCGTCGCCATCGACCTCCTGATCAGCCTGACGCTCAACGCCATCACCACCCGGATGATCCTCTAGGGCGGGGTAGCCGACCGCGACGAGGTAGAGCCCGTCGGGCGGCGCGGTGGGCCCGGCGCGGCTGCGGTCGCGCGCCGCCAGCGCCGCGGCCACGTCGGCGGCGGTCCATTTGCCCTCGCCCACGAGCTTCAGGGTGCCGACCATGTTGCGCACCTGGTGGTGCAGGAACGAGCGCGCCTGCGCGTGGACGCGGATGTCGTCGCCGTCGCGCGCCACGTCGAGGCGGTCGAGCGTCTTCACCGGCGAGGCCGACTGGCACAAGGCGGCGCGGAAGCTGGTGAAGTCGTGGCGGCCGACGAGTTCCTGCGCCGCCGCGTGCATCGCCGCGGCGTCGAGCGGCGCCTGAACCAGCCACGCCCGGCCGCGGTCGAGCGCCAGCGGCGCCCGCCGGTTGACGATGCGGTAGAGATAGGTCCGGCCGACCGCGGAGAAGCGGGCGTGGAACGTCTCCGGCACCGCCGCCGCGTCGAGCACCGCGACCGCCGCCGGGCGCAGATGCGCGTTCAGCGCGTTGCGCACCACGTCGGGCGTCGTCTCCTTCGCAATGTCGACGTGGACGACCTGGCCCAGCGCATGCACGCCGGCATCGGTGCGGCCGGCGGCGAACGCGGTGACCGCCTCGCCGCAGAACTTCAGCACGGCGTCTTCGAGCGCCGCCTGGACCGACGGCCCGTTGTCCTGCCGCTGCCAGCCGACCAACCCGGCGCCGTCGTATTCGACGGTGAGGCGGTAGCGGGTCATCGCTGGGAGCGCGAGCGTGGCTGGCGCCCCCTCCCCCCACCCCCCTCCCGCGAGGGGAGAGGGAGCAGAAAGCCCCCTCCCCTCGCGGGAGGGGGTTGGGGGAGGGGGCGTCTCCGCGTCCGGAAGTCGGTCACCCCAGCACCGTCCCCGCCGGCAGCGCAAACCCGCGCAGGAACGCCTCCGCGTCCAGCGCCGCCTTGCCCTGCCGCTGCAGGCGCAGGATGCGCACCGCGCCGTCGCCGCACGCCACCGCCAGACGGTCGTCGAGCACGGTGCCCGGCGCTGCGCCGGCGCGGCCGTCCGCCAGTGCGGCGGCGAGCACGCGGATGCGTTCGCCCGCGTGCTCGAACCAGGTGCCGGGCCACGGGTCGAAGGCGCGCACCTGGCGCTCGACCGCGGTGGCCGGCTGCGACCAGTCGATGCGCGCCTCCGCGCGGTCGAGCTTCCTGGCGTAGGTCGCCCCCGCCGCCGGCTGCGGCGTGGCGGGCAGCGCGCCGGCGGCGAGCCGGTCGAGCGCGACCACGATCATCCTGGCGCCGAGCGCCGCCAGCGCGTCGTGCAGGCTGGCCCCGGTGGTGTCGGGCGCGATCGGCGCCGCCTCGGCCAGCAGCATCGGCCCGGTGTCGAGCCCGGCGTCCATCTGCATGATGGTGACGCCGGTTTCCGCGTCGCCGGCCAGGATGGCGCGCTGGATCGGCGCCGCGCCGCGCCAGCGCGGCAGCAGCGAGGCGTGGATGTTGAGGCAGCCGAGCCGTGGCGCCGCCAGCACCGGCGGCGGCAGGATCAGCCCGTAGGCCGCCACCACCGCGGCGTCGAGGCCGAGCGCGGCGAACGCCGCCTGCTCCGCCGGATCCTTCAGGGTCGCGGGCGTGCGGACGGGGATGCCCCGGTCTTCGGCGAAACGGTGGACCGGCGACGGCGCCGGCTTCATGCCGCGCCCGGCCGGCCGCGGCGGCTGGCTGTAGGCCGCGGCGACGTCGTGGCCGGCATCGACCAGCGCGGCAAGCGCCGGGACCGCGAAGTCCGGGGTGCCCATGAAGGCGAGCCGGAGGCGGGCCACGGCCGGTCCCCTACGCGCCGACTGTGGCTTCGGTCCGTTTCAGCTTGGTGAGCTTGCGCAGGATGATGCTGCGCTTGATGGTCGAGATGTGGTCGACGAACAGCACGCCGTCGAGGTGGTCCATCTCGTGCTGGATGCAGG
>JBFWQM010000102.1:0-17018 GCA_050249455.1 Rhodospirillaceae bacterium
CCAGGATCGGCCGGCGCAGGATCTTGGTCAGGCCCTCCAGCCGCACCACCTCGTTGACCGCCGGGCCGACGACGGAGAACTCCAGCCGCTCCGGCACGCCGATGTTGCCGTACATCACCTCGCCGACGTGCACGGCGATGCCGAAGGCGATCGGGTCGGCGCCCATCTCGGCGCGCGCGGCATTGGCGGCATCCAGCCGCGCCACTGCGTCCCCGGCGGCGGCCACCGCGCGGGCGCAGGCGTCGAGTCCGCCGCCGTCGTGGCGATCCGTGGGGAATATGGCGAGCACGGCGTCGCCGATGAACATCAGCACCTCGCCGCCGTTCGCCATCACCGCGCCGGCGGTGCATTCGAAATAGGCGTTGAGCAGCGCCAGGAACTCCGCCGACGGCAGGGTATCGGCGAGATGGGTCGAGCCGCGCATGTCCGAGTACCAGATCGCCGCGTGGATCGTCTCGTGCGCGCCGCGCTGGATCTGTCCGGTCAGCACCTTGCTGCCGGCGCCGGCGCCGAGATAGGTGGTGGCGATGTTGCTGGCGGTGTCCGACAGGATCGCCACCTTGCATGCCACTGCCAGGCGGCGCTGGATGCGCAGGATCGACTTCAGGTCCTGCTCGTTGAAGCCGTCGCCGCGGTCGGTCGCCCACGACACGACGATGCCGTCGCTGAAGCGCCGCTCGCTGGCTGCCGGACGGAAGCGGGTCGCGATGGCGAGATACTCGGTCGCGCCCTTCTGGCGCAACTCCGTCAGGATCGGGAAGTCGAACTGCGCATCGTCGCCGACCAGCCGCCGCCGGAGATACGGCAGGCCGTTCTCGATCACATGCTTGTAGGGGCTGATCGCCCACGCCGGGCTCTCGTCGCGCGAATGCTCGATCCCATCGACGCTCAGGCCGACATCGCGGTGCCATGTCACCGAGATGGCGGAAACCAGCGGATGCAGCGTGGTGAAGGCGAGGTTGACCCGCCACAACGGTATGCCGGCCGCGACCAGGCGCGTGCAGATGCCCTGGACGAGGCCGCGGACGTCGGTGTCGTCGAGCGCCTGGGCCATCAGCCAATCGGCCGCGGCGTCGACCAGCCTGCCGCCGCCGTGGGTCGTGCCGTCCTCGAAATCCATTGCCCGCCCTTCGCCTTGCGCCTGACCATAAGATGGGGCAGGCGGCGCGGCGGAAAAGCCGGGGCGATGTTAACCATTGGCTTTCACCCTGCGATCCATTATCGTGACATCCGCAAAACCACCTTTTTGGAAGGGGTCCGACATGCGTCACTTGATCGCCGCCGCTGCCGCCGGCTTGTTCGCGCTGTCGCTCGCCACCACGGCGAGCGCGTGCATGGGCGCCAAGATGGTCCAGACCTCGACGCCGGTCACCACGGCCGAGGCACCGATGACGCCGGCCCCGACCACTCCGAAAACGGGCGGCTGAGGCCGCGCTCCGGCGCGGCCCCGCAACGGGCGCGCGTCGGTTCGAGATCAGAAGAACGCCGGGCGCCCGCAGGGCCGCCCGGCGTTTGCTTTATCGACCATCCGAATCTCAGTGATGTCCGCCCGCGCGACGGGCGCGTGAACGAGGAACGAGGACAATGGGCTACAAGGTTGCGGTGGTCGGGGCCACCGGTGCGGTCGGGCACGAGATGCTGTCGTGCCTGGCCGAGCGCAACTTCCCGGTCGACGAGGTCGTGGCGCTCGCCTCGTCCAACTCCGTCGGCAAGGAGGTCTCGTTCGGCGACGACAACCCGATCAAGGTGCGGGACCTGGAGAAGTTCGACTTC
Organism: Rhodospirillaceae bacterium; assembly: GCA_050249455.1. Classification (GTDB taxonomy): domain Bacteria; phylum Pseudomonadota; class Alphaproteobacteria; order MPNO01; family VGEU01; genus JBFWQM01. Next base: position 1,774 of record JBFWQM010000102.1, read on the forward strand.
AAGGGGATCGACATCGGGCTGTTCTCGCCCGGCGCGAAGGTGTCGGCGGTGCACGGGCCGCGCGCGGCGAAGGCCGGCTGCGTGGTGATCGACAACACCTCGCAGTTCCGCATGGACCCCGACGTCCCGCTGGTGGTGCCGGAGGTCAACCCGCAGGCGATCGCGCAGTACACCAAGCGCAACATCATCGCCAACCCCAACTGCTCGACGATCCAGATGGTGGTGGCGCTGAAGCCGCTGCACGACGCGGCGCGCATCAAGCGCGTGGTGGTGGCAACCTACCAATCGACTTCCGGCGCCGGGCGCGAGGCGATGGACGAGCTGTTCACGCAGACCCGCGGCATCTACGTCAACGACCCGATCAGGAAGGAGAACTTCACCAAGCAGATCGCCTTCAACGTCATTCCCCATATCGACGTCTTCATGGACGACGGCTCGACCAAGGAGGAATGGAAGATGGCGGCCGAGACCAAGAAGATCCTCGACCCCAAGATCGCGGTGACCGCGACCTGCGTGCGCGTGCCGGTGTTCATCGGCCATGCCGAGGCGGTCAACCTCGAGTTCGAAGACCCGATCTCGGCCGAGGAGGCGCGGGCGCTCCTGCGCAAGGCGCCCGGCGTGACGGTGATCGACCATCGTGCCGACGAAGGCTACGTCACGCCGGTGGAATGCGCCGGCGAGGACCCGGTCTATGTCAGCCGCATCCGCGAGGACCCGACGGTGGAGAACGGCCTCAACATCTGGGTGGTGGCCGACAACCTGCGCAAGGGCGCGGCGCTGAACGCGGTGCAGATCGCCGAGGCGCTGATCGCCAGCCACCTGCGCAAGGCCGCCTGAACCGCGCGGCCGATACGGCCGCGGCCCGCGTGCGGCCGCGGCCGCCTTCCGCTACAATAGGTCCCGACCACCGCCCGCGGTGGCGCCCGCCGGGCGCCGGCCGCGGTGCGGGATTCCGACCGTCCGGGAACGCACATGCCGATCGATCCTGCGGCGCTCGACGCCGCCCGCGCGATTCACAAGGCCGGCAACCTCGACGAGGCGGAGCGGCGCTACCGCGCGCTGATGGCCGAGGACCCCAACGTCGCCGAGCTCAACCATCTCGCCGGCATCCTCGCCTTCAACCGCGGCCGCCTGCCGGAGGCGGAGGCGCGCGTGCTGCGCGCAATCGAGCTCAACCCCAACGAGGCGAAGTACCACGGCAACCTCGCCGCCATCTACACCGCTGGTCGCGCGCACGAATCGGCGCTGATGGCGGCGGAAAACGCCGTCACGCTGGACCCGACCGACGGCGGCTACCGCAACACGCTCGGCATCGTGCGGCGCGAGCTGGGCCGGACCGAGGAGGCGATCGCCGCCTTCCGCGCCGCCGTGGCGCTGGCGCCCGAGGACGTGGAGGCGATGAACAACCTCGCCGCCACCCTGGTGTTCGACGGCCAGGTCGAGGAGGCGCTGACGCTCGCCCGCCGCGCCGTCGCCCGCGCGCCGCAGATGGCGGAGACGCACAACACGCTGGCGCTGGCGCTGCAGCGCGCCGGCCGCATCGACGAGGCGATCGCCGCGCTGCGCCACGCCATCGAGATCGCCCCGCAGACGCCGGAGCCCTACCAGAACCTCGGCCGCATGCTGGAGGACCGCGAGCTGCTCAGCGAAGCGGAGGCGCTCTACCGCAAGCTCGTCACCCTCAACCCGCGCGAGGCGACCGCCTATTCCTCGCTCGGCATCCTGCTGCGCAAGTCGGGCCGCACCGAGGACGCGGTGCCGTTCTATCGCCGCGCCACGGAGCTGCGCCCCGACAACCCGGTCTACGGCTCGAACTTCCTGTTCGCGCGCCTCGCCGATCCCGCGGCCGACGAGGCGGCGCTCTTGGAGGAGCACGTCGCGTGGGCCGTGCGGCACGCCGCCGGCATCCCGCGCGCGACCGCGTGGGCGAACGGCCCGGCTGACCCGGACCGGCGGCTGCGGGTCGGCTTCGTCTCGCCCGACCTGCGCCGACACCCGGTCGCCTACATGCTGATGCCGCTGATCGCCGCCCTCGACCCGGCGGCGGTGGAGGTCTACGCCTACGCCACGCGCGGGCCGGCGGACGAACTGACCGAGCGGATGCAGGCGATGGTGCCGCACTGGCGCGACATCGCGAAGCTCAACGACGAGGCGGCGGAGACGGCGATCCGCGCCGACGGCATCGACATCCTGTTCGACCTCGCCGGGCACACCGCCGGGCATCGCCTTCTCCTTTTCGCGCGCAAGCCGGCGCCGATCCAGGCGACGTGGCTCGGCTACGCGACGACGACCGGGCTCGACGCGATCGACTACGTGTTCGGCGACGCGGCGATGATGCCGCCGGGCACCGACGACCGCTGGTCCGAGACGGTGGTGCGGCTGCCGCGCACCGGCTTCTGCATCGCGCCGCCCGAGGAAGCGCCGCCAGTCGGCCCGCTGCCGGCGGCCGCGCGCGGTGGCGTGATCACCTTCGGCAGCCTCAACAACCCGTCGAAGATCACCCGCGCGGCGCTGGACCTGTGGGCGCGCGTGCTGGCCGCCGTGCCCGGGTCGCGGCTCCTGATGCAGTACCGCGGGCTGCAGGACACCGGCGTCGTCGCGCGGATGCGCGAGGCGTTCGCCGCGCGCAACATCCAGCCCGACCGGGTCGATTTCCGCGGCGGCGCGGCGCGGGCCAAGTTCATCGCGGCCTACAACGAGATCGACATCGGCCTCGACCCGTTTCCCTATTCCGGCGCGATGACGACGTTCGAGGCGACGTGGATGGGCGTGCCGGTGGTGTCGATGGCGGGCGACCGCGGCGCCGGCCGCCAGTCGGCGGCGATCCTGCGTCCGGCCGGCCTGGACGAGCTGGTGTGCGACGACCCCGCGGCCTACGTCGCCGCCGCGGTGCGCCTCGCCTCGGACCCCGAAGGCCTCGCCCGGATGCGCGCCGGCCTGCGCGGCCGTCTCGCCGCGTCGCCGGTCTGCGACGGCCCCGCCTTCGCCCGTGACGTGGAGGCGGCGCTGCGCACCGTCTGGCGCCGCTGGTGCGCGCGGTAGAAGGGCAGGGGACGGGTTCAGCCGATGCGCGTAGCTTCGACATCGTGCGTCGGCGCGACGATCTCCTCCTGCGCCGCGACGATCTCGAGCTCGCGGCTGCCGCTCGCGGCGGTGCGGGCCAGGATGCCATAGACCGACGCCGTGGCGGCCGCGAGCGCCGCGCCGGCATCACGTGATGCCAGCCAGCGGCCGAGGAACAGCGCCGCGAACAGGTCGCCGGCGCCGTCCGGCCGGCCGGGCAGCGCGATCTCCGGCGTTGCGGCGCACCACGTGCCGGCCGCCTCGTGCGCCAGGGTCTCGATCGTGCCGGTGGCGCGGTCGCGCCGGCGCAGGCTGGTGAGGACGACCGTGCGCGGCCCGCGCGCGGCGAGCGCTGCCGCCGCGGCGCGGGCGGCTTCGAACGTGTCCGGCACGATGCCGGTCAGGTGCGCCGCCTCGAACGCGTTGGGCGTGACGATGTCAGCGGCCGGCACGCAGGCGTCGGCGATCGCCTCGGCGACGCCCGGCCGCACGAAGACGCCGCCGTCGTCGCCGATCACCGGGTCGCAGCAGTAGACGGCGGCGGGATTGGCCGCCTTCACCCGCGCGACTGCCTCGGCGATCGCGAAGGCGGCGCCGGGAGCGCCGACATAGCCCGACAGCACCGCGTCGCAGCGCCGCAACAGGCCGCAGTCGTCGAGGCCCTGGACGAGGTCGGCGATCTCGCCGGGCTCGGTCGCCACGCCGCGGAAGCCGCCATGGCCGGGATGGTTGCTGAAACGCACGGTGTCGATGCGCCAGGCCTCGTGCCCCAGGCGCTGCAGCGGCAGGGTCGCGGCGTCGTTGCCCACTCGGCCGTAGACGACGTGCGACTGGATGGTGAGGACGTTCATGGCGGCCGTGGTTTTCCGCGCGGGCGCCGGCCAGTATAGTCGCGCCGAACCGGGAAAGGACCGCCGCATGGCCGACACCCCCGCGCCGCGCCCGCGGCGCTCCGCGCTCTACATGCCGGGCTCCAACGCGCGCGCGTTGGAGAAGGGCAAGGCGCTCGCCGCCGACGTGCTTATCTTCGACCTGGAGGACGGCGTCGCGCCGGAGATGAAGGACGCGGCGCGGGCGCGCATCCGGGACGCCATCAGGGGCGGCGGCTATGGCCGGCGCGAGCTGGTGGTGCGCATCAACGGCATCGATTCGCCGTGGTTCGAGACCGACATCCGCGCGCTCGCGGGCTGCGGCGCCGACGCGCTCCTGATCCCCAAGACCGACGGGCCGGACACCGTGCGCCGCGCGTCGGCGCTGATGGCGGATACGGGCGCGCCGCACGGCATGGGCATCTGGTGCATGATCGAGACGCCGATGGGCGTGCTCAACGTGCGCGACATCGCCGCCGCGGGGCCGCGCATGCGGGCGCTGCTGCTCGGCTCCGCCGACCTGGGCAAGGAGCTGCGCGCGCTGCCGACCCGCGACCGGCTGCCGCTGCTGACCTCGATCGGGCTGATGATCCTGGCGGCGCGCGCCTATGGCCTCGCGGTGCTCGATGCGCCGCACTTCGACATCTCCGACGACGAAGGATTCGCCGAGTCGTGCCGGCAGGGGCGGGCCTACGGCTTCGACGGCAAGACCCTGATCCATCCCAGGACGATTGAGGCCGCCAATGCCATCTACGGCCCGTCGGAGGAGGAGCTGGCGTGGGCGCGCCGCATCATCGCCGCCTACCGCGCGGCGGCCGCCGAAGGCAAGGGCGTCACCGTGGTGGACGGCAAGCTGATCGAAGGGTTGCACGTCGTCGAGGCGGAGCGGCTGATCGCGCTGGCGGATGCGGTGGCCGGGTAGTCCTTTCGCGCGGATGCGCCCCCTCCCCCAACCCCCTCCCGCGGGGGGAGGGGGTTGGGGGAGGGGGCGCCGGCCACAGTGAAAGCCTTTCCGCAGCACGCGAATCCCTTTCACCCCCGTTCGGTTGACTTGCCCGCATCGGAAGTCTAAACGGGATGACCGCACGCACGTCGTTTGCGTACGAACGGATTCGTTTTGACCGCAACCACGGACCGATCCCGAAGGGCTTGTCGATGATCCAGGGGAACCGCCCGCTCTCGCCCCATCTCCAGGTCTACAAGCCGCAGATCACCACCGTCCTGTCGATCAGCCACCGGGCGACCGGCATCGCGCTGTCGGTCGGCACCTTGCTGCTGGTGTGGTGGCTGGTGGCCGCGGCGGCGGGGCCGGCTGCCTTTGCCGACGCGCAGGGGTTCATCGGATCGTGGATCGGGCAGCTTCTGCTGCTCGGCTGGTCGTGGTCGCTGTTCTTCCACCTGTGCGCCGGCATCCGGCATCTGTTCTGGGATGCGGGCTACGGCTTCGACCTGCCGACCGTCAACGCGTCGGGCTGGACGGTGGTGATCGCCTCGGTCGTCCTCACCGTAATAGCCTGGGTCTGGGGCTACGCCGCGATGGGAGGGGCGTGATGAGCCTGCGTTCGCCGCTCGGCCGCGTGCGCGGCCTGGGCTCCGCCAAGGACGGCACCCACCACTGGTGGATGCAGCGCCTGACCGCCATCGCGCTGGTGCCGCTGTGCCTGTGGTTCGTCGCCTCGGTCGCCATGATGGCGGGCGCCGGCCATGCGGCGTTCCTCGCCTGGGTGGCGAGCCCGCTGGTGGCGATCCTGCTCGTCCTCCTGATCGTCGCCGTGTTCCACCACGCGCAGCTCGGCCTGCAGGTGGTGATCGAGGACTACGTCCACGGCGAGGGCTGCCGCCTCGCCTGCATCGTGGTCGTCAAGCTCGCGGCGTTCGCGCTCGGCGTCGCCGCGGTGTTCGCCGTCCTCAAGATCGCGTTCAGAGGCTGACGCATGACCAAGGCCTACGAGGTCGTTGACCACACCTACGACGTCATCGTCGTCGGCGCCGGCGGCGCCGGGCTGCGCGCCACCATGGGGCTCGCCGTCCGGGGGCTGCGCACCGCCTGCATCACCAAGGTGTTCCCCACCCGCAGCCACACCGTGGCGGCGCAGGGCGGCATCTCGGCCGCGCTCGGCAACATGAGCGAGGACGATTGGCGCTGGCACATGTTCGACACCGTGAAGGGCGCCGACTGGCTGGGCGACCAGGACGCCATCGAGTACATGTGCCGCAACGCGATGGACGCGGTGGTCGAGCTGGAGCATTTCGGCGTGCCGTTCTCGCGCACGCCGGCCGGCAAGATCTACCAGCGCCCATTCGGCGGCATGACGACGAAGTTCGGCGACGGCCCGCCGGCGCAGCGCACCGCCGCCGCCGCCGACCGCACCGGCCACGCCATCCTGCACACGCTCTACCAGCAGTCGCTGAAGCACGACGCGGAGTTCTTCATCGAGTATTTCGCGATCGACCTGATCACCGACCCGGACGGGGCGGTGCGCGGCATCATGGCGTGGAATCTCGACGACGGCACCTTGCACCGTTTCCTCGGCCACATGACGGTGATCGCGACCGGCGGCTACGGGCGGTCCTACTTCTCCTGCACCGGCGCGCATTCGCAGACCGGCGACGGCAGCGCCATGGTGCTGCGCGCCGGCCTGCCGCTGGAGGACATGGAGTTCATCCAGTTCCACCCGACCGGCATCTACGGCGCCGGCTGCCTGATCACCGAGGGCGTGCGAGGCGAGGGCGGCTACGTCACCAACTCGGCCGGCGAGCGGTTCATGGAGCGCTACGCGCCGCACGTGAAGGACCTCGCCTCGCGCGACGTGGTCAGCCGCTCGATGACCATCGAGATCCGCGAGGGGCGCGGCTGCGGCCCGCTGAAGGACCACATCCACCTGCATCTGGAGCACCTCGACCCGGCGATCATCCACCAGCGGCTGCCCGGCATCGCCGAGACCGCGCGCATCTTCGCCAACGTCGACGTGACCAAGGAACCGATCCCGGTGCTGCCGACCGTCCACTACAACATGGGCGGCGTGCCGACCAACTTCCGCGGCGAGGCGGTGGTGCCGAAGAACGGCAACAACTCCGTGGTGGTGCCGGGCCTGATGGCGGTGGGTGAGGCGGCGTGCGTCTCGGTCCACGGCGCCAACCGGCTCGGCTCCAACTCGCTCCTTGACCTCGTCGTGTTCGGCCGCGCCGCCGCCGACCGCTGCGCCGAGGTGGTGCAGCAGGGCGCGCCGCAGAAGCCGCTGCCCAAGGATGCCGGCGACCAGGCGATCGCACACTTCGACAAGGTGAGGAACGCCAAGGGCCGCATCCCGACTGCCAGCCTGCGCATGGAGATGCAGCAGATCATGCAGGCGCACTGCGCCGTCTTCCGCACCGGCGAGGTGCTGCAGGAAGGCTGCACCAAGATGCGGGGCCTGATGGAGAAGGCGAAGGAGATCGGCGTCTCCGACCGCTCGCTGGTGTGGAACTCCGACCTCGCGGAGTCGCTGGAGTTCGAGAACCTGATGGCGCAGGCCGTCGTCTCCATCGAGTCGGCGGTGGCACGCCAGGAAAGCCGCGGCGCGCACGCGCGCGAGGACTTCCCCGACCGCGACGACGTGAAGTGGATGAAGCACACGCTGTCGTGGATCGACGACAAGGGCAAGGTCACGCTCGACTACAAGCCGGTGACCATGACCACGCTGACCAACGAGGTCCAGCCGTTCCCGCCCAAGGCGCGGGTGTACTGAGGAAGATCGACAGATGGTCGAGTTCGCGCTGCCCGCCAACTCCAAGATCCGCGAAGGCAAGCGGCACCCGGCGCCCGCCGGCGGCACGCGGATGAAGACGTTCCGCGTCTATCGCTGGGACCCGGATTCGGGCGAGACGCCGCGCGTCGATACCTACGAGGTCGACCTCGACAAGTGCGGGCCGATGGTCCTCGACGCCATCATCAAGATCAAGAACGAGCAGGACGCGACGCTCACCTTCCGCCGGTCGTGCCGCGAGGGCGTGTGCGGCTCCTGCGCGATGAACATCGACGGCACCAACACGCTCGCCTGCACCAAGTTCATCGCCGAGATCGACGGCGACGCCAAGATCTACCCGCTGCCGCACATGGCGGTGGTGAAGGACCTGGTGCCCGACCTGAACACGGTCTATGCGCAGTATTCCTCGATCGAGCCGTGGCTGAAGACCAAGTCGCCGGCGCCCGACCGCGAGCGGCTGCAGTCGCCGGAGGAGCGCGAGAAGCTGGACGGGCTGTGGGAGTGCATCCTGTGCTTCTGCTGCACCACGAGCTGCCCGTCCTACTGGTGGAACGGCGACCGCTATTTGGGGCCGGCGGTGCTGCTGCAGGCCTATCGCTGGATCGCCGACTCGCGCGACGAATACACCGGCGAGCGGCTGGACGCGCTGGAGGATCCGTTCCGGCTGTACCGCTGCCATACCATCATGAACTGCACCAAGACCTGCCCGAAGAGCCTGAACCCGGCCAAAGCGATCGCCGAGATCAAGCAGCTGATGGTGGCGCGGCGATAGATCGCGCCCGCCGGGGTGAATCCTTAATTGGGCTTTGCTAGGATCGCGCCCGCCGCCCGACCCGAGTCCCGACCGTGTTCGATTCCGGCCAAGATGCGTCCCTCATGACCGACGGCCCGCTCGCCGCCTACCGCGCGCTGGTGCGCGCCGAGCGCGCGTCCGCCGACCCGATCCAGGAGCTGGCGGCGGAGAAGCTGCAGAGCCTGCATCACGCGCTGCAAAGCTACGAGCCGCGCAGCGGCCGGCCCGGCTGGCGCGAGCGCTTCGGCCTCGGCCGCCGGACCGAGGACCCGCCGCAGGGCCTCTACATCTTCGGGCCCGTCGGGCGCGGCAAGTCGATGTTGATGGACCTCTTCTTCGCCTCGGCGCCGCCGGCGAGGAAGCGCAGGGTGCACTTCCACGCCTTCATGCAGGAGGTCCACGACACCCTGCACGCTTGGCGCACCGGCACGACCAGGATGGAGGCCGATCCGCTGCCGCGGCTGGCGCGCGACATCGCCGAGCGGGCCTGGCTGCTGTGCTTCGACGAGTTCCAGGTCCGCGACATCGCCGACGCGATGATCCTGGGCCGGCTGTTCGCCGCGCTGTTCGAGGCCGGCGTCGTGGTCGTCGCCACCTCCAACACCGCCCCCGACGACCTCTACAAGGACGGGTTGCAGCGCGAACGGTTCCTGCCCTTCGTCGCCCTGATCAAGGAACGGCTCGACATCCTGGAGATCGACGGCCCGATCGACTACCGCCGGGCGAAGCTGCGCGGGCTCGCGCTCTACCACAGCCCGCTCGGCCCGGCCGCCGACCGCGCGCTCGACACGGCCTTCGCCGACCTGACCGCCGGCGCCGAGGCGCGGCCCGAGACGCTGATCGTCCACGAGCGCCCGCTCGCGGTCTCGGCCCAGGCCCGCGGCGTCGCCCGCTTCTCCTTCGCCGAGCTGTGCGACCGCCCGATGGGCGCGGCCGACTATCTCGCCATCGCCCGGCGCTACCACACGGTGGTGCTCGGCGGTATCCCCCGCCTCTCCCCGGAGCGCCGCGCCGCCGCCCGCCGCTTCATCAACCTCATCGACGTCCTCTACGACCACAAGGTGAAGCTCGTCGCCGCCGCCGACGGCCCCCCCGAATCGCTCTACCCCGCCGGCGACGAGGCCGATTCGTTCGACCGCACCGTCTCGCGGCTGTTCGAGATGCAGGGGGACGCATACCTGAAGCTGGGGCATCTGGTTGAGTAGTCCGGCGGGCACGCGGACCGGAACCCGCGATTCGAATGCGAATCCTGTTAACGTCGGCCACGAACGCACAGAATTTGCGCAGGAATCGCCCGATTCCCTCCCCGTCGCTTGCCATCCCCGCCAAATCGCGGTAGTTAGCCGCCGTTCATGGCGGTCCGCGCCTTTGTCGGCGCCGGTGCCGCGCCAAAAACCGCTTCCGCAGGATCATTCATGGCTCGCAAGAAGATCGCGCTCGTCGGCGCCGGCAACATCGGCGGCACGCTCGCCCTGCTCGCCGGGTTGAAGGAACTCGGCGACGTCCTGCTGTTCGACGTGGTCGACGGCATCCCGCAGGGCAAGGCGCTCGACATCCTGGAGGCCGGGCCGGTCGAATCGTTCGACGCGCGCATTACCGGGTCCAGCGACTACGCCGCGCTGAAGGGCTCCGATGTGGTCATCGTCACCGCCGGCGTCGCCCGCAAGCCGGGCATGAGCCGCGACGACCTGATCGGCATCAACACCGGCGTCATGAAGGCGGTGGGCGAGGGGATCAAGAAGAACTGCCCCGACGCCTTCGTCATCTGCATCACCAACCCGCTCGACGCCATGGTGTGGGCGCTCAAGCACTATTCGGGCCTTCCGGCCAACCGGCTGGTCGGCATGGCCGGCGTGCTCGACTCGGCGCGCTTCCGCACCTTCCTGGCAGAGGAGATGAATGTCTCGGTCGAGGACGTGACGGCGTTCGTGCTGGGCGGCCACGGCGACACCATGGTGCCGCTGGTCCGCTACTCCACCGTCGCCGGCATCCCGCTGCCCGACTTGGTCAAGATGGGCTGGATGACCCAGGCCAAGCTCGACCAGATCGTCCAGCGCACCCGCGACGGCGGCGGCGAGATCGTCGCCCTGCTCAAGACCGGCTCGGCGTTCTACGCCCCGGCGTCGTCGGCGATCTCGATGGCCGAGGCCTACCTGAAGGACAAGAAGCGCGTGCTGCCGTGCGCGGTCTACCTCGACGGCGAGTACGGCCAGAAGGACCTCTATGTCGGCGTGCCGGTGGTGCTGGGCGCCGGCGGCGTCGAGCGCATCGTCAAGATCGAGCTCAACGCCGAGGAGAAGGCCATGTTCGACAAGTCGTGCGCCGCGGTGAACGGCTTGGTCGACGTGGTCCGCAAGATGCAGGCGGAAGGAAAGGTCTGACCCGACCACAGCGTCACGGGGCCTCGCGCCGATGAACATCCACGAGTACCAGGCCAAGGGCCTGCTGAAGCGCTTCGGTGTCGCCGTCCTGCGCGGCGGCGTCGCCTACACCCCCGAGGAGGCGGAGAAGGTCGCCCGCGACCTCGGCGGCGGCATCTGGGTGGTCAAGGCGCAGATCCACGCCGGCGGCCGCGGCAAGGCCGGCGGCGTCAAGGTGGTCAAGTCGCTGGAGGACGTGCGCCAGGCGACCCAGGGCCTGATCGGCAAGACCCTGGTGACGCCGCAGACCGGCCCGGCGGGCCGCGAGGTCAAGCGGGTCTATGTCGAGGAAGGCTGCGCCATCGCGCGCGAGCTCTATCTCGGCATGCTGATCGACCGCGCCACCAGCCGCGTCACCATCATGGCCTCCACCGAGGGCGGCATGGACATCGAGGAGGTCGCGGCCAAGTCGCCGGAGAAGATCCTCTTCCTCTCGGTCGACCCGGTGACCGGCGTGCAGCCGTTCCACGGCCGCCGCGTCGCCTTCGGCCTCGGCCTTACCGGCAAGCAGGTCAACGCCTGCGCCGAGTTCGTGACCGGCATGTACCGCGCCTTCGCCGACCTCGACGCCTCGATCGTCGAGATCAACCCGCTGGTCGTCACCAAGGACGACGCGGTCATCGCGCTGGACGCCAAGATGTCGTTCGACGACAACGCCCTGTTCCGCCACCGCGACCTGCAGGAGCTGCGCGACGAGGACGAGGAAGACCCGATGGAGCGCGAGGCGTCCAAGCACGACCTCAACTACATCAAGCTCGACGGCAACATCGGCTGCATGGTCAACGGCGCCGGCCTCGCCATGGCGACGATGGACATCATCAAGCTGTACGGAGGCATGCCGGCCAACTTCCTCGACGTCGGCGGCGGCGCCTCGCGCGAGCGGGTGACCGCCGCGTTCAAGCTGATCATGTCCGACCCCAACGTGGAGGCGATCCTGGTCAACATCTTCGGCGGCATCATGCGCTGCGACGTGATCGCCGAGGGCGTCGTCTCCGCCGCCCGCGAGGTCAGCCTCAGCGTGCCGCTGGTGGTCCGGCTGGAAGGCACCAACGTCGAGCTGGGCAAGAAGATCCTGCGCGAATCGGGGCTGCCGATCATCGCCGGCGACACCCTCGCCGATGCCGCCGAGAAGGTGGTGAAGGCCGCCAAGGAAGCCGCCTGATGGCCGTCCTCGTCAACGCCGACACCAAGGTCATCTGCCAGGGCTTCACCGGCGCCCAGGGCACCTTCCATTCCGAGCAGGCGATCGCCTACGGCACCCAGATGGTCGGCGGCGTCACCCCGGGCAAGGGCGGCACCCGCCACCTCGACCTCCCCGTGTTCGACACCGTGGGGGAGGCTGTCGCCGCCACCGGCGCCAACGCCTCGGTCATCTACGTGCCGCCGCCGTTCGCCGCCGACGCGATCCTGGAGGCGATCGACGCCAGGCTGCCGCTGATCGTGTGCATCACCGAGGGCATCCCGGTGCTCGACATGGTGCGGGTGAAGCGGGCGCTGAACGGCTCGGCCAGCCGGCTGATCGGGCCCAACTGCCCCGGCGTCATCACGCCCGACGCCTGCAAGATCGGCATCATGCCGGGCCACATCCACCGCCGCGGCCGGATCGGCATCGTGTCGCGGTCGGGCACCCTGACCTACGAGGCGGTAGCCCAGACCACCGCCGCCGGCCTCGGCCAGTCGACCTGCATCGGCATCGGCGGCGACCCGGTCAACGGCACCAATTTCGTCGATTGCCTGCGCCTGTTCCTCGACGACCCCGAGACCGAAGGCATCATCATGATCGGCGAGATCGGCGGGTCGGCAGAGGAGGAGGCCGCGGCCTTCCTGAAGTCCTCGCGCAAGAAGAAGCCGACCGTCGGTTTCATCGCGGGGGTCACCGCCCCACCGGGCCGCCGGATGGGCCACGCCGGGGCGATCATCTCGGGCGGCAAGGGCGGGGCGGGCGACAAGATCGCCGCGATGAAGTCGGCCGGCATCACGGTGGCCGATTCGCCCGCGGCGCTCGGCTCGACCATGCAGAAGGTCTTGAACGCCTAGGCGCAGGACCAATGTAACGATATGTCAATGACAGCCCGCCATGATCCGGGCCCGTCGCCATGGCCTGAATCTTGCAGGCCGCGACGGCTGACCAGGGACGCCAGACCGAGTACGCAATGGCACAGCAGCTAGAGCAGACGTCGTTCCTCGCCGGCGCCAACGGCGCCTTCATCGAGGAGCTGTACGGCCGCTACCTGAAGGACCCCGCTTCCGTCGATTCCAGCTGGCGGGCGTTCTTTGCCGAGCTGAACGACGAGGCGCCGGCGGTCCTTAAATCCCTCGAGGGCGCTTCCTGGGCGCCGCGCACCGCGCACGTGATCGCCAACGGCAACGGCGCCGCGGTCGCGGCCAAGCCCGCCGCGGCGGCCGCGCCGGTCAACGGCGACATGCGGACCGCGGTCACCGATTCGATCCACGCCCTGATGCTGATCCGCGCCTACCGGGTGCGCGGCCACCTGCTGGCGAACCTCGACCCGCTCGGCATCGACCCGATCGAGGAGCATCCCGAGCTCGACCCGGCGACCTACGGCTTCGCCGAGGCCGACTACGACCGCGAGATCTTCATCGACAACGTGCTCGGCTACGAGCGCGCGACCCTGCGCCAGATCATCACCCGGCTGCGCGAGACCTATGCGGGCTCGATCGGGGTCGAGTACACCCACATCCAGGACCCGGACGAGAAGAACTGGATCCAGGAGCGGATCGAGTCCGTCCACAACCGCACCGAGTTCACCGAGCGGGGCAAGCTCGCGATCCTCGAGCGGCTGACCCAGGCCGAGACGTTCGAGCGCTTCCTGCACGTCAAGTACCCCGGCACCAAGCGGTTCGGGCTCGACGGCGGCGAGGCGCTGATCCCGGCGCTGGAGCAGATCATCAAGCGCGGCAGCCAGCTCGGCGTCGAGGAGGCGGTGATCGGCATGCCGCATCGCGGCCGGCTGAACGTGCTCGCCAACTTCATGTCGAAGCCGTTCGCGCAGATCTTCACCGAGTTCCAGGGCGCCGACCTGTCCGAGGTCCAGGGCTCGGGCGACGTGAAGTACCATCTCGGCACCTCCGCCGACCGCGAGTTCGACGGCAAGACCGTCCATCTGTCGCTCAACCCCAACCCGTCGCACCTCGAGGCGGTGAACCCGGTGGTGGTCGGCAAGGTGCGCGCCAAGCAGCGCCAGCTGCGGGATTCCGAGCGCCGCCGCGTGATGGGCCTCTTGATGCACGGCGATGCCGCGTTCTCCGGCCAGGGCCTGGTGGCGGAAACGCTCGCCATCTCCGACATCAAGGGCTACCGGTCGGGCGGCACGATCCACATCGTGGTCAACAACCAGATCGGCTTCACCACCAACCCGCAGGCGACCCGCACGTCGCGCTACCCGACCGAGGTGGCGAAGATGATCCAGGCGCCGATCTTCCACGTGAACGGCGACGACGTCGAGGCGGTGGTCCACGTCGCGCGGATCGCGACCGAGTTCCGCCACGAGTTCCGCCGCGACGTCGTGCTCGACATCTGGTGCTACCGCCGCTACGGCCACAACGAGGGCGACGAGCCGGGCTTCACCCAGCCGGTGATGTACAAGGCGATCGCCAAGCAGCCGACCACGCGCGAGATCTACGCCCGCCAGCTCGTCGCCGAAGGCGTGGTCAGCGAGGCGGACGCCCAGGCGCTGGTGGACGAGGCGCGTGCCCGGCTCGACCACGACTACGCCGCCGCCAGCACCTACAAGCCGAACAAGGCCGACTGGCTGGAAGGCCAGTGGTCCGGCCTCAACGTCGCGCCCAGTCCCGAGGAACGCCGCGGCAAGACCGACGTCAGCGTCGATTTCCTGCGCGAGGTCGGCCACGCGATGACCCGCGTGCCCGACGGCTTCAGCATCAACCCCAAGGCGCAGCGCATCCTCGACCAGCGCCGCGAGGCGATCGACACCGGCCACGGCATCGACTGGTCGACCGCCGAGGCGCTGGCGTTCGGCACGCTGGTCGCCGAAGGCACGTTCGTGCGCCTGTCCGGCCAGGACTGCGGCCGCGGCACCTTCTCGCAGCGCCACGCCGTGCTGGTCGACCAGGAGAACCAGGGGCGCTACGTCCCGCTCGCCAACGTCAAGGACGGCCAGGCGCGGTTCATCGTGCTCGACAGCCCGCTGTCGGAAGCCGCCATCCTCGGCTACGAGTACGGCTATTCGCTGGCCGAGCCCAACGCGCTGATCATGTGGGAGGCGCAGTTCGGCGACTTCGCCAACGGCGCGCAGGTGATCTTCGACCAGTTCATCGCCTCGTCCGAGAGCAAGTGGCTGCGCATGTCGGGCCTCGTCATGCTGCTGCCGCA
>JBFWQM010000103.1:0-16971 GCA_050249455.1 Rhodospirillaceae bacterium
CCCTCGGTTTCGGCCGCCCATTCGGAGCTTTCGGCGGTGGAGGCCATCTTCGTCCAGCTGCCGCCGGCCGAGGCGTCCCGCGTGCTGGCCTACTGGAAGCGCCACCCGGATTACCTGTCCGCCCTGTGGCGCGCCGAGTCGAAGCTGGGGGCCGCGCCGGCCCTGTGCCCGAGCTGACCGGCGCCGTCCACCCTTCGGCAACCTGCGTGGTATAAGCCTGCTGCCGTCCCGGCATGAGTCGCGCCGGGACGCGAGGCAGTGGAATTGCGTTCGATGTCCGAGCATGCCGTCATCCTGCGCGCGGCCCGGCGCTACGTGGCCGGCTCGCCGGTGCGCGCGCGCGTGACGGTGGTCCTGGCGCTGTGCGCCCTGACCGCGCTCCTGTTCCTGACCGACATCCGCTGGGCCACGGTGCGCTCGGCCATCGTGCCCGGCTTCGGCTCCGGCACCTGGTCGGCGAGCGACGCCGGCGCCTCGCTGCTGCGCGACGATCCGTCGGTGGCGGTGCTCGAAGCGCTGCCCGGCCCGGCGTCGTCCTATGTCGCGTTGCGCCTCCTGCAGCCGTTCTCGGCGAGCCATGTCCGCGTCTCGGTGGAAGCGAAGGCGGAAGGCCTGCGCGACACGGCCGCGCCGTGGCAGAAGGTGCGGGTCATCCTCTACAACTTCGCCGCCGACGGCCGCCACCTGTCCTACCTGCCCCACATGGTGGCGGAGATCGACGGGCCGGGCGACTGGCGGCGGTTCGGGCTGGTGACGCCGGTCCCGCGCGAAGTCGCGTCGCACCGCCTGATCGCGTTCAACGGCGCCGAGGACGGGCGGCTGGTGCTGCGCAACCTCGCGGTCGACTCGGTCACCGAGCGCGATTACTTCGTCGTGCTGCGGCTGGCGCTGGTCGCGCTGTGGATCGTTGCCGGCGCCTGGGTCGCCTATCCGCTGGTCCGGCGGCCGCCGGCAGGCTTCGCGCTGCGCATCGCGCTGGCGGCCTGCCTGCTGATCGCGGTCGCCGGCCTCACCCCGCAGCCGGAATGGTCGCGCGCCATCGGCGGCGCGGTCGGAATGGCGCGACAGACGGCCGGCGCGGCCCGCGACGCCGTGCTCGGCCCGCGCGACCGCGCGCCGGCGCGCGCCCCGGCGCAGGCGGCCGGTTCGTCGGCGATCCCGCGCGCCGACGGCCTGATCCCGGTGCCGGGCGACCGCGCGGTGCGCGAGCAGCTGGACGGCGGCGTGTTCCATATCTGGCCGCCGAAGGTCGGCACCGGGCCGGTTGCCCATTTCTTCGGCTTCGCTGTCGCCGGCTTCCTGCTGAGCCTCGGCCTGCGTTCGGCGCCGCGCCATCATGTGCTGTGGTACCTTCTCCTGCTCGCCCTGGCGACCGAGCTGCTGCAGTCGTTCCATTTCAGCCGGGCGACGGAACTCGAAGACCTCGCCATGAACGCGGCCGGGATCGCGGTGGGCGTGGCGGCCGCGACGGTGTTCCTGGCCTTCGGCGGGGTGGCCCGACCGCTCGCCCGGCGATTAACGATGGGTTGACGTGCGGGATGCTAGGCAGGTACGCCTTGGCCATTCCGCCGACGGCAGGAAAGACGCGTTTGTTCCAGTCATGACCGTGCTCGTCACCGGCGTCGCCGGGTTCATCGGCTATCACGTCGCGACCGCGCTGCTGGCGCGGGGCGAAGCCGTGGTCGGCGTCGACAGCGTCAACGACTACTACGATGTGCGCCTGAAGGAGGCCCGGCTGGCGCGGCTTTCGGGTGCGCGGAACTTCACCTTCCACCGGCTCAACCTGGCCGACCGGCCGGCGCTCGATGCGGCGCTGGCGCCCCACCCGATCGACCGCGTGGTGCATCTGGCCGCGCAGGCGGGCGTGCGCTATTCGCTGGACCATCCGTACGCCTACGTGGAGGCGAACCTGATCGGCCACATGGCGATGCTGGAATACTGCCGCCACCGCGACGGGTGCCGGCACATGGTCTACGCCAGCTCCAGCTCGGTCTACGGCGGCAACACCAAGCTGCCGTTCTCGGTCGAGGACCGCACCGATGCGCCGGTCTCGCTCTACGCCGCGACCAAGAAGGCCGACGAGCTGATGAGCCACTGCTACAGCCACCTCTACCGGCTGCCGCTGACCGGCCTGCGCTTCTTCACGGTGTACGGGCCGTGGGGACGCCCGGACATGGCGCTCTATATATTCACCAAGGCGATCACCGAAGGGCGGCCGATACCGGTGTTCAACCACGGCGACATGCGGCGGGACTTCACCTACGTGGACGACGTCGTTCGCGGCATCATCGCCACGCTCGACAACCCGCCGGCGGCCGGCGGGGACGCGGCGCCGCACCGGGTCTACAACATCGGCAACAACCGCAGCGAGCCGCTGATGCGGCTGATCGAGGTGCTGGAAAATGCGCTCGGCCGCAAGGCCGAGATCCGCTTCGAGCCGATGCAGCCGGGCGACGTCAAGGAGACCTTCGCCGACATCGAGGCGATCCAGCGCGACGTCGGTTTCGTCCCGTCGACCACGATCGACGAGGGCGTGCCGCGCTTCGTCGCCTGGTACCGCGACTACCACGGCACGTGAGGAGGCAACCGGGAGGGGGGACCCCGTGAAATTCGCAGCACTGATCCTGACCTTGGCGGCCACGGCCGCCATATCGACGCCGGCCGGCGCCAAGGCGCTCTACAACACGCCGGTCTACCATGCGGAGACCAAGAGCTACTTCGAGCTCGTGCCGGTCCCGCACGGCCACTCGATGCGCGACAAGAGCTCGCCCGAGACCGACTGGACGCACGCCATGCGCTTCGCCGCCGGACGCATGTTCAAGGAGACGCGCGGCCGGCTTGCCGTGATCAAGTCGCAGGACACCAACGACTTCCTCGTGCGCACCTTCGACCCCCCGCAGTCGGCGTGGTTCGGCCTGCGGTTCTTCTGCGGGGTGCGCAAGCTGATCTGGGTCACCGGCGACGTCCATCCGCCGAACGGCTTCAAGAACTGGGGACCGACCTGGCAGGCGCCGGGCGACGCCCCCTGCGCCGGCGGCCAGCAGTGGGCGCCGATCGCGCTGGCGCGCACCGACGCCGGGTTCCGCTGGGAGGCGCGCGGCCAGGCCAAGGAGTTCTTCTACTACCTGGTGGAGTACCCGACCGGGAAGCCGTGAGCGGCCGGCGCACCGGCCGCGCGCGTCAACTTCGTTCGATCAGGAACCCGGACTGGCCGCCCAGGCGGGCGCCCTGGGGCACGGCGACTTCCGCCGGTCCCAGGGGCCGCATCGGCGCGGCGACCGGGATCGGGCCGGCGGGCGCCGTCTGGCTCGCCGGCTGGCGCAGCGCCTGTTCGGTCAGGACGCGCAGGATCACGATGATCGCGATGACGTGCCAATAGAGGTCGTAGTGGGCGACGTTGATGAAGGCGCCGCCCGCCGCGAACCCGACCAGGCTCACCTGCACCATGCGCGACATGTCGTTCAGCGATGACAGGTCCGGCCTGTCGCGCGTCCGCAGGTTGACCCAGCGACAGCTGAAGAACGCCGCGGTGCCGAGCGACATGAAGATGATGAAGCCGATCCATCCGTGCTCGCCCAGCACCTCGAAGTAGACGCTGTGCGCGGCGCGCGCCAGGCCGTGCACCGAGTCGGGATAGTAGATGTTGAAGATGTGCTGGTAGCCGAACACGTTGAAGCCGCCGCCCAGCGGCCGGGCATTGGCAATCCGGACGCCGAAGTTCCACGAGTCGAACCGCCCGCCGGCCGAGGCGTCCTCCTCGTACTGGCCGATCGAATACATGCGCTCGTACCACTGCGCCGGCATGAACAGGCTCAGCGTGATCACGCACGCGATGCCGCCGAAGAACAGCAGCGCCCGACGCCGCGACTTCACCCACATGAAGAAGCACATCGTGCCGATCGCCACCAGCGCGCCGCGCGAATAGGTCGCCACGATCGCGAACAGGGTCAGCACCATCAGGCCGTACATGCCGACGCGCATGTACCGCCGCAGCGCGATCTGGGCGAAGTAGTACATGAACGGCAGCATCATGATCAGCGCGAGCGCCAAGTGGTTGTTGTCGGCGATCGTGCTGTCGGGCGGGCCCCAGACGCGGTGCTCGCCGCCGGTCAGGATCGTGAAGAGGCCGCCCTTCAGCGCGAAAAAGCCGATCGACAGGGTGATGACCCAGATCAGCGCCTGCAGCCGCTCGCGGGTGTTGATCAGGCAGATCGTGATGACGTTCATCACGATCACCTTCATGAACATCTCCCACTTTTCGAACGCCGATTGCGGCATCAGCGCGAAGATGGTGGTCAGCCCGGTCCACAAGGCGTAGACGATCATCAGTCCCGACACGGCCGTCATCGGGTAGCGCTTGCCGCCGTGCAGGACGAACGCGGCGATCGTCGCCACGCCGATCAGCATCGAGAACGGGAAGTCGTAGGCGGCACCCCAAGCCAGGCGCTGCGGGTTCATGTAGGCGAGCCAGCACCACACCAGCACGCCGATCCACGGCCGCTTCAGGATGAAGGGCACGCTGCCGAAGATGATCAGGAAGAGGAGTGCGTCGCGCATGTCGCTGCCGCGGGGCCCGCTGCCGTTGGGGTCAATCTAGCGAATGGGCCAAGGAATTGGTAATGATATCGCCCTAGCGTCCGCGGTGCCGGCGCGTCTGCGCCGGTCCGCCT
Source organism: Rhodospirillaceae bacterium (assembly GCA_050249455.1). Lineage (GTDB taxonomy): Bacteria > Pseudomonadota > Alphaproteobacteria > MPNO01 > VGEU01 > JBFWQM01. The sequence goes on from JBFWQM010000103.1 coordinate 4,671, forward strand.
CATGCAGGGCGCGGCGCGTCGCTCGATCCGTGACCGACTATTGCCACAAGACATTTCCCATAGCTTAAGAATGACCGGCGCGACCGACATGGCCCGACGCCGCCTCGCCATCCTGTTCGTGACGTGGTTCTTCCCGCCGTTCGACACGATGGGCGCGCTGCGGCTGGGCAAGATGGCCAAGCACTTCCTCGCGCGCGGCCACGACGTGCGCGTGGTCTGCGCCGAGGGCCTGCCCTACGGCCGTTCGGTGCCGGTGGAGGTTCCGGACGAGCGGATCTACCGCGCCGGCTGGATCGACGTGAACGGGTTCCCCAAGCGCGTGCAGCGGTTGCGGCGCCTGATCCAGGGCGGCGGCGGCGCGTCGGCGGACGCTTCGCCCGCGCCGGCGCCGGCCGCGCCCGCTTCGGCCCCGTCTTCGGCCGAGGGCAGTCCGCTGCGCCGGCTGCGCGACCTCTACCTCAACCTCACCAACCTGCCCGACCCGCAGATCGGCTGGTATCCCGGCGCCGTGCGCGCCGGCCGCCGCGCGCTCGCCGGCTGGCGTCCCGACCTCGTGTTCGCCAGCGCGCCACCGCCCACCGCGCTGCTGATCGGGCGCCGGCTGGCCGGCATCGCCGGCGTGCCGTGGGTCGCCGAATACCGCGACCGCTGGACGGAGGATCCCTATTTCCCGCCGCCGCGCTGGCGGCAATGGCTCGACCGCACGATGGAGGACCGCGTCCTCGGCTCCGCCGCGGCGATCGTGACGGTGTCCGAGCCGTGGGCGGCCGACTACGTCGCGCGCTGGGGCAAGCCGGTGTCGGTGGTCTACAACGGCTTCGATCCCGACGACTTCCCGGCCGATTTCGACCGGCGCCCGAACGACCCGGCGGTGCTCGACATCGTCTATACCGGCGTCCTCTACGGCGACCGCCGCGACCCGTCCCCGCTGTTCGCCGCGCTGGCGCTTATGGGCGAGGAGGCGAAGGCCGTCCAGGTCCACTTCTACGGCGCGGAGCCGGACGTGCTGGCGGCCAAGGTGGCGCGCCACGGCGTCGCGGGCAGCGTGCAGATACACGGCCGCGTGCCGTACCGCGAGGCGATCCGGGTGCAGATGGAGGCCGACGTCCTCCTCCTCATGCAGTGGACCGACCCGAAGGAGGCCGGCAACAGCCCCGGCAAGCTGTTCGAATACATCGGCGCCCGGCGCCCGGTGCTCGGGCTCGGGCTCGACGACGGCGTTCCGGCGCGCATCCTGCGCACCCGCGATGCCGGCGTGATGGTCAACGATCCCGCCGCCATCGCGGCGCAGCTCCGCCGTTGGCTGGCGGATAAGCGGCGCCTCGGTGCGATCCCGCTGCTGCCGATGGCGGCGCGCGACGGGCTGTCGCGCACCGACCAGTATGCGGCGCTGGAGGCGACGCTCGCCGCGCTGGTCGCCGCCCGGCGGTGAGCGGCAACCAGCTGTTCGGGCGCGTCGCCGGCCCGGGCGCGCCGCTGCCGCCGCCGGCCCTGCCCGCCGGCATCTCCCCCGTCGAAGGAACCGGCGCCGGCCTGGAGCTGTGGGCGGCCGACGGCACGACCTTGCGTGCGCACCGCGACCCGCGGACCGGCGCGACTGTGCACCTGTGGGGGATGCCGGCGCATCCGACGGTGGCGCGCGATGCCGTGGCCGCCTGGGTCGGCGGGGCCGTGACCGGCGGCGCCGGCGGGCGGCTGGCGGAACTGACGGGCACGTTCGTCGCGGTGGTGCACGAGCCGGCGGCCGGACGGGTCAGCCTCGTAAACGACGTCCTCGGCATCCGGCCGCTGCTGCTGCATGAGGCGGGCGGGGCGGTCGCGTTCGGCTCCGACGCCTGGGCCCTGCACGCGCTCGGCTTCGCCGGCCGGGGGGTGGACATGGCGGCGGTCGGCGCCTGGGTGGTGTTCGGCTTCAATGGCACCGATGCGGCGCTGTTCGCCGGGCTGCGCCGCGCCGCGCCGGGCAGCGTCGCCACGATCGAGAACGGCGCGATCCGCTCCAGCCCCTACGTGACGTTCGCCGCGGCGGATGCGCCCGGGGATGTGGAACGGCTCGCGGCGGAGATCCACGACCGGGTCGACCACGCCGTGTGCGCGGCGCTGCGCGGCGCCGACACCGTGGCCCTGCCGCTTTCTGGGGGGTTCGACAGCCGGCATCTGCTCGCCAACGCGCGCGCCGTCCTGCCGGCGGACCGCATCCGCTGCGTCCACGTCGGCTACGACCCGCACGAGGCCGCGATCGCGCGCGCGGTCGCGGCGGTCGCCGGCACGCCGCTCGACGTCGTCGACGCCGCCGGTTCGCCATGGGACCTCTACGACGACCCGTTCGGGTGGACCGCCGACGGGTTCCCGATCACGCGATTCGGCACCGACGTGGCGGCGCGGCGCGATCCGGGCCGGCCGTCGCTGAACGGCTTCATGGGCGACAGCTTGGTCGCCGGCTCCAAGGACCGCATCGACGGGCGCACCGAGCCCGAATGGGGCGACGACGCGGCCGCCGCGCTGATCCGGTTTCATCGCATCGTGCGCACCGACGTCTTCGGCCCCGCAGCCGCCCGCGCGCTGGACGGCCACGCGCGCGCCTTCGCCGACCGCGCGGTGGCGGCCGGCCGGGCGCTCGGCAAGGTCTTCGCCTGGGCGGACTTCTACCAGCGGCAGCGGTTCTACATCGCGAACAACTTCCTGCTGCATCTCGACGCGGCGGAGGCCCTGACCCCTTTCTACCAGGCGCCGATGCTCGCCCTGAAGCTGGGGCACGCCTACGGGCCGTTCGCCCCGGCGCTGCACGCGCGGCTGCTGCAGCGGTTCTTCCCGGCCTACGGCGCCATTCCGCACGCCGCGGCCGCCGGCAAGGCGAAGGCGGCGCGGGGGCGGGTGTCGCGGTTCGCGCGCCGGACCGCCCCGGGGCTCGCCGCGGCGCTCCTGCAGCCCGGCCGGCTGCGCTTCGCGGACCGCGCGCATTGCCTGCCGCGGGTGCTCGCGGCGGCCGCCGGTCATGCCGGCTCGGAGGACGTGGTGATGACCCTAGAGCGGCTGCGCCGCCTGGAGGACCGGCTGGCGGCGGCGGGCCTGGCGATCGACTGGCGCAGCCTTTGAACGCGGGCCGCCGGCGCTTTGGTCGCCTCGCGCGGCTGGCGCGGGGGGCGACGGCGGTGTTAACGCTATCGCCAGGGTCGCGGCCTAGGCTGCCCGGACCCGCCTGCCGGAGCACTGCTTGACCAGCATCCGAAAATCGTTCGCGGTTTCGTTCGCCCAGAAGTACGCGACGCTGGTCATCTGGACGGTGACCGCGATGATCGTCGCCCGGCTGCTGACGCCGCAGGAGATCGGCGTCTTCTCGGTCAGCGTGGCGATCGTCCACATCGCGCACATGCTGCGCGACTTCGGCATCCAGGGCTACCTGATCCAGGAGCGCGAGCTCACGCCGGCGCGCGTGCGCACCGCCTTCACCATCACGCTGATCATGTCGTGGACGATGGCGGCGATGCTGGTCGCGGTCAGCGGGCCGTTCGCGACGTTCTACGACGAGCCGGGGTCGCGGCCGCTGCTGGTCGTGCTGTCGCTGACCTTCGTGGTCATCCCGTTCAATTCCACCGTGCTGGCGCTGATGCGCCGCGACATGCAGTTCTCCGCCATCTCGGTGATCACCGTCGTCACCGCGTTCGTCCAGGCGTCGGCCACCGTCGCACTGGCGGCGGAGGGCTTCAGCTACATGTGCTACGCGTGGGCCTCGCTGGTCGGCGCGATCACCACGGCGGCGATGGCCGGGCTCTACCGTCGCGACGCGGTGCGGGTGTGGCCCGGCCTGGCGGAGTGGCGTCGCGTCGCCGGCTCCGGCGCGCGGCTCAGCGCCTCGGTGGTGGTGCACGAGCTCGGCAGCAGCGCCAACGACCTGATCATCGGGCGCATCCTGGGCTTCGCCGCGGTGGGCATCTACAGCAAGGCGCTCGGCCTGATGAACCTGTTCCACCAGGAGATCATCGGCGTCGTGAACTTCGTCTCGATTCCGGCGATGGCGGCGCGCGACCGCGCCGGCCACAGCCTGCGCGAGCCGACCTTGCAGGCGATCAGCATGGTCACCGCGCTGGGCTGGCCGTTCTACGCGGTGCTGGCGCTGATGGCGCTGCCGATCCTGCGCGTCATGTTCGGCAACCAGTGGGACGCCGCAGCGCCGCTGGTGGAGATCCTGGCGCTGGCCGGCGCGCTCGGCCTGTTCTGGCCGCTCGGCTACCAGGTGCTGTTCGCGCTCGGCCGCCTCAAGCTCTTGCTCAACACCATGCTGATCATCACATGCTTCCGCGTCGCGGCGACCCTGGCCGCCGCCTCGTACAGCCTGGCGGTGGTCGCCTGGGCGCTGGTAGCGACCTTCATGCTGTCGTTCCTAATCTACCTGTGGTGCATGCGGCGTCTGATCGATCTCAGGTCGGTCGACATCCTGGCGGCTTCCTGGCGCAGCGCCGTCATCGCGCTGGCCGCCGCCGCGGCGCCGCTCGCGGTGAAGATCGGCTGGCCGATGGACGGCGGCACGCCGCTGCTGCCGCTCATGGTGGCGGGGGCCGGGGCGGGGATCGGTTGGCTCGCCGGCGTGTTCGTCACCGGCCATCCGATCAAGCGCGAGATCTTGATGATCCTCACGCGCGTATCGCCGCGGCTCGGCCGGATGCAGCCCAAGGGCATCGAATGACGCCCGCGAAGGTCGCCGCGATCATCCCGTATTTCCAGCGCGACAAGACGCTGCTGCTGCGCGCCGTCCGCTCGGTGCTGGCGCAGGAAGGCGTCGATCCGCCGGCCGTCGTGGTGGTGGACGACGGCTCGCCGCTGCCAGCGCGCGAGGCGCTGGCCGATCTCGCGCCGGACGAGCGCGCGCTGGTGCGGCTCATCGAGCAGCCCAACGCCGGTCCGGGCGCCGCGCGCAACCGCGGGCTGGCGGCCATGGACCCGGACGTGACCTATGCGGCGTTCCTCGATTCCGACGACGTTTGGCTGCCGATGCATCTGCGCAACGCGGTCGCCGCCCTGGACCTCGGCTACGATTTCTACTTCGCGGACAGCCGCGAGGCCGACCGCAGCCAGAGCCATTTCGAGGACGGCGACGGCGCCGTGATCCGCGACCTGTTCGCCGCGCGGCCGGGCGTCGACGGCATCCTGTTCCGCGACGACGAGTTCTTCAGCCAGACGGTGAAGGACAACCTGATCGGCCCGTCCAGCGTCGTGTTCCGCGTCGCGAGCTTCCGCGACGCGCGGTTCATCGAGGACCTCTGGGTCGGCGAGGACCGCATGTTCTGGCTGGAGATCCTGTCGCGCACCCGCAAGGTCGCCGTGTCGACCGCGATCGAGGTGGTGATGGGCACCGGCATCAGCATCTACCGGTCGATCGACTGGGGCACCGAGAAGTCGCTGCGCGGCTATGTCGAGCAGACCCGCATGCGCAAGGAGATCGTCCGCCGCTTCCGCCTCGACGCGGCGCAGCGCCGTGACAACGACGCGGCGATCGCCGAGCTGCGCCAGGCATTCGTGCTCAATGTCGGCCATTGCCTGCTGCACCAGCGCCGGCTGTTCGGACCGCTGGTCGCGCGCCAGGTCCGCCAGGACCCGCTGACGGCGCTGCTGGCCGCACCCATCATGGTCAGGCGGCTCATCGCCCGCGTGCTGACCGGCGCCGGCACCGCGCCGGCGGCACGCTGATCCGGCAACCGCCTGCGTCCCGGGCGCTATGCCGCCGAGGCGCGCGCGGCCGCGGGGTCGGCGGCGCGCGCGGCGGCAAGGATCGCGCGGTAGTCGTCGCGGCGCAGATTGACGCAATAGGCGTGCAGGGTGCCGTTGAGGTGGCGGAAGAGGGTCGGGACAGACCACGTCGTCGCGCCCAGGGCCCTGGCGATCCGCTCGGCATAGTAGACGGCGCGGAACCCGTAGGTGGCGTCGAACAGGATGCGGCCGTTGATGCGCTGGATCGCGCCGACCATGTGCGGGTACCACGCCGGCGTCAGGCCGGCGGCGCGCAGCGCCGCGAAATAGCCGGCGGCGAGGTCGCGCCCCCACGGCACCGGCGGCTCGGGAAACTGGGTGACCGAGGCCATCTTGCGCATGCCGAACGACTCGCGCGGCAGGCCCGCCTCCTCGCCCAACCGGCGCGGCACCGGCCGGTCGTAGGCGACCGGCAGCCGCCACGGCGCCAGCTCGTCGCCGAGGTTGATGCGGTGGATGTCGGCGCGGCGGCGGGCGCCGATGAACGGCACCGCGACCTGGACCAGGCCCATCTTGAGCCGCACCTCGCCCAGGCCGTGGCCCGACAGGTCGCCGCGCCACAGGCCGTCGTTGAGCATGTGGCGGTAGGGGCGCGAGCCGACCTCGCTGTACCAGATCTCGCCCAGGACGCCGGTCAGCAGCAGCCCGATGTCGGCGACATGGCGGCCGATGGCGAGCAGGTTGGCGTCCTGGCACAGGCTTATGCCGGCATGGAACAGGTACTCGTCGGCGAAGCCGGCCTCGAAGCTGCGCCGGTCGATCTGGACCACCGGCAGTCCGAGGAGGCGGCAGATCTCGGTGCCGTCGTCGTCCACGTCCTCGGCCGCGTCGTCGGTGGCGAAGCGGCCGCGGCCCTTGCCGCGCGTCACCGTGAACACCGCATCGATGCCGTAGGGCTTCATCAGCGCGTTCACCGCCGTCGAATCGTAGCCCTTCGACTGGGTCGAATAGATCGGCAGGGCGTGCCGCCGGCCGCCGTCGCGGGCATTGGCCGCCAGCCGCGCGCAGGCGCCGTCCAGGTAGCCGGCGTAATCGTCATAGCCTGCGAACGCGGGCGTCGCCGGCTTGTCGATCTCTTCGACCGCGGCGCGGGTGATCCGCAGGTTGCGGTAGAGCAGCCGGCGCACCGACCCGGCGGCGGTCGGCACCTCGCGGATGTAGTTGTGGATGCCGTCGCAGATCGACTGGTCGACCCGGTCCTGCACCGTGACCGCCAGATCGAGCGCGTCGTCGCGGTGGGCGAGGAGGAGCGCAAGCGAGTTCGACACCGCCACCCGCCCGTCCTGCACCGTATAGTGCAGCCAGTCGGTGGTGGCGCAACTCGGGACGAAGACCACGGCCTCGCCGTCCAGCGCGGCGCCGGAACCAAAGACCGTGTCGGTGGCGGCCAGGCCGCCGGCGCCGAACGGGCCGTCCCAGACGCCCTCGACGAAGAAGCCCGGCGTCGTCTCCACCCGCTCGCCGCACGTCACGCGGACGACCCCGGCGCGCCGGTCGACCTCGGCCAGCCAGGCCAGCCGAGGCAATGCCGCGACCGTCCGGTACTCGAAGGTGAAGCCCGGGCTGCTCATGTCCTGGCCGTGGCGTCCGGGGCGGTGTGCGCTGTCATCCTGCCGTCCGCGTCGGCGGGCCAATCTGGGGCGGTTCGCCGGCGGGGTGGTGTGTCATTTCGCGGCAAACGGGCTCCGATCTTGAAGCTCAGTGGCTTAGCGTAATATTAACTTGGCCCCGCAAGATTGCGTAGCCGAGACGAAGAACGTGCCGGACGCATCGTGGGGCTTCCCGGGGCAGCCGGCCCGGCCCGGTCCAGGTCGCCGACGGCGTCGCCCGCAGGGGTGCCGCCGCACCAAGACGAGCATTCCAGCATGGTCCACGCCTGGGTTCCCAAGAACGACGCCTACATCGACATCAAGCGGTCGGCGTCGGGGCCCGTGGTGGAGGGACTGCGGTCCCATGCGGCGGGGCACCGGATCCCGTCGGCTTCGGGCGAGGTGCCAGACGGCGTCTTCTTTTCGTGGGACTGGGACGGCAGCCGGCTCAGCGTGCGCAACTGCCGCTACGGCCTCTACCCGCTCTACTATTTCGTGCGCGATGGCGGCATCTGCCTGTCGATGTCGATCCCGCGCCTGCTGCTGCAGGGCGCGCCGACCGACCTCGACGAGGCGGCGGTGGCGCTGTTCCTGCGCCTCGGCTGGTTCTGCGGCGAGGACACCCCGTTCCGCCACATCAGGACCGTGCCGCCGGCGGCGCACTTCGAATGGCGCGACGGCCGGCTCGACGTGTCCGGCGCGCGGCCGCAGATCAAGCCGCAGAGGATGGACCGCGATGCGGCGATCGACGCCTATATCGAGCTGTTCCGCGACGCCATGGCCAAGCGCGCGACCAGCGACGACATCGGCCTGCCGCTCAGCGGCGGTCGCGATTCGCGGCGCATCCTGCTGGAGCTCAATGCCCAGGGCCGGCGGCCCAGGGAGTGCGTCACCGTGCGCCACCCGCCGCCCCGCCACAACGAGGACGCGCGCTGCGCGACCATGCTGGCCGAAGCGGTCGGCGCGCCGCACGTCATCCTCGACCCCCACCCGTCGCGGATGCGCGAGGAGATGCGCAAGAACCTGCTCACCAGCTTCTGCTGCGACGAGCTGGCGGAGATGCTGCGCGTCGTCGACCACCTGGAGGGCAACGTCGCCCACGTCTATGACGGCCTCGGTGGCAACTTCGTCTCCGCCGACCCCTACCTGGAGCCGAAGGGCGTCGCGCTCTACGAGGCGCGCGACTGGGACGCGCTGGCCGACCATTTCATGGGCGCCTGGGAGCCCAACGAGGAGATCGCGTTCAAGAGCTTCCTGCGGCCGGAGCAGAACGCCCGCTTCGGGCGCGAGCTCGCCAAGGAGCGGCTGATGCGCGAGCTGCCGCGGTTCCAGGACGATCCGCGGCCGACCTCGTCCTTCATCTTCTGGACCCGCCAGCGGCGCGAGGTGGCGCAGGGCAGCTACGGCCTGTTCGACGCCGGCCAGACCGTGTTCGTGCCGTTCCTCGACCACGCGCTGTTCGACGTCATGACGTCTCTGCCGTCCAGCATGTTCATGGACCACAAGTTCCACACCGACACGATCCTGCGCGCCTATCCCGCCTTCGCGCACATCCCGTTCGAGGACAAGTACGCGAAGCTGGCGGAAAGCCGCGCCTATGCACGGCGCATCGCGCTCGACCTCGCCGCATACCTGATGCGGCGCGGCAAGTCGCGCTTCGTCAACTTGACCTACGTGCTGCCGCGGCTGTTCCGCTGCGCCGTCGACGGCGACCGCCGCGGCATCGACTACTTCTATCCGGTCCTCGTCCTGTGGCTGGTGCAGCTCGAGGCGATGATCGAGGCGTGCAGCCGCGACACGCGCGCGGCGGAGGCGGCCTGACCGTGGCGGCATCGCTGTTCCGCGAGGCCTCGGCGCCCGCCGTGCGGCCGTCGCCGCTGGCCGGGCTGCGCCGGACGGTGGGGGCGCTGCTCGACCGGTGGCGCCTGCCGGCAGCGGCCAAGCGCGCGCGCCGGCTCGACCGCCGCGGCCTGCCCGACGCCGACATCCCGATCGACCGCGCGGTGGACGAGGCGATGGCCTGGCTCGGCCGCGCGCAAGACTGCTCGCCCGGCCATGACGGCGGCGCGGCGCGCGACTACAGCCTGCTCACCGGCTGGGCGACGTCGTACCCGGAGACGTCGGGCTACATCGTGCCGACCATGATCGCCTACGCCGACCTGCGCGGCGACGCGGCGATGCACGCGCGGGCGCGGCGGATGCTCGACTGGCTGGTGTCGATCCAGTTCCCCGACGGCGGCTTCCAGGGCGGGCGGATCGACGCGGTGCCCAAGGTGCCGGTGACGTTCAACACGGGCCAGATCCTGCTCGGCCTCGCCGCCGGCGCGGCGGCCTTCGGCGAACCCTACCGCGCGCCGATGCGCCTTGCCGCCGACTGGCTGGTACGCAGCCAGGACCCCGACGGCGCCTGGCGCAAGCACCCGACCCCGTTCGCGGAGCCGGGCGAGAAGGCCTACGAGACCCACGTCGCCTGGGGCCTCCTGGAGGCGGCGCGGCTCGACTCCGACCGCGGCTACGGCGAGGCCGCGCTGGCCAACGTCGCCTGGGCGATCGGCAAGCAGCAGCCCAACGGCTGGATCGCCGACTGCTGCCTCAACGACCCGCTGCACCCGCTCACCCACACCCTGGGCTACGCATTGCGCGGCATCCTGGAGGCGTGGCGGTTCGCGCGCGACCCGGCGCTGCTCGACGCCGCGCGGCTGACCGCCGACGGCCTTCTCTCGGCGCTGGAGCCGGACGGCTTTCTGCCGGGCCGGCTGCATCCCGACTGGCGGCCCGCCGTGGGCTGGGCATGCCTGACCGGCTCGGTCCAGGTCGCGCATTGCTGGCTGATGCTCTACGAGGACACCGGCGAGGCGCCGTATCTCGACGCCGGCTTCGCGGCCAACGAATACGTCCGCCGAACCCAGTCGATCGACGGTCCGCCGGAGATCCGCGGCGGCATCAAGGGCTCGTTCCCCGTCGACGGCGGCTACGGCAGCTACGAATACCTCAACTGGGCAGCCAAGTTCTTCGTCGATTCGCAGCTCCTGGAAGCGCGGCTGCGCGCCCGCGGCTGATGTTCTACAACCTGCGCCGCAGGTCGGCGCTCTACCGCGACAAGCTGCTCTACCGCATCGACCACAAGGTCCTCCTCGATGCCTGCCGCAAGGTCGGCGTGGTGCCAGGCATGACGGTGTGCGCGCATTCCGCGCTCAGCCGGCTCGGCTTTTTCGACGGCGGCTCGGCGATGGTGATCGAGACCCTGATGGAAGCGGTCGGCACCGACGGCACGGTCCTGATGCCGTCGTTCCCGACCAGCGGCACCATGGTCGGCTGGATCGACGGCGGCACGCCTTTCGACGTGCGCAACACCCCGTCGCGCGTCGGCGCATTGACGGAGGCGTTCCGCAAGACCCCCGGCGTGATCCGCAGCGTCCACCCGACCACCTCGGTCGCCGGCTGGGGCCGCCTGGCCGGCGAGCTGCTGCGCGACCACGACAAGTCGCTCACGCCCTACGGGCACGAGACGCCCTACGGCCGCATGGCGGCGCGCAACGACACCTACATCATGATGTTCGGCACGCATGCGCTCTCGGTCGTCCACCATCTGCAGGAACGGGTGGACTTCCCCAACCTGTTCCTGCCCGGCGAGCGCGACGCGGAAGTGATCGACGCCGAGGGTCGCCAGCGCACCGTGCACACCAAGGTGATGCGGCCGAAGATCCCCTATTTCGTCGCCATCCCCGCGGCATCGGGCGAGGCGCCCGATTGGGCGACGATCATGGACTTCACCGTCTGCTTCCCGCCGGACCGCTTCGACGAGATCAAGGCGGTCGGCTACCGCTTCGACGGTTTCCCGGTGCTCTACCGCCGCCAGCAGGAGCTCGAGGCGATCGGCGCGCTGAAGGCGACGCGCCTCGGTCGCAGCTGGCTCGGCCTGCTCAACGTCGATGCCTACATGCGCAAGTTCGAGCCCGAGCTCGCCGCCATGATCGAGCGCTTCCGCCCCTACTACGACCTCGACTCCATCGTCGCGCGCAACCTCACCTACGTGTGAGCCGGCGGCCGGTTTCATATGAGGCAGGCGAGGCCACCCACCTCACCCTCCCCATCGCGTTGCGATGTGTCCCCTCCCTCTCCCCCCTAAGAGGGCGGAGAGGGACGCCCCTTACCCTCTCCGCCCAATTTGGGGGAGAGGGAGGGGCCCGCGAAGCGGGAGGGTGGGGCGGCCGCCGGCCTGTCCGCCGGTCAATTCCGAAGGCTGCGGGTCTGAGCGCGGCTCACCGCGCCGGCGCGCCGATCGCGACCGGGCGGACGGGGGAGCCGGAGGCGCCCTTGGCGCGCAGCGGCAGGATCATCGTGCACGATTCCCACACCTTGTCGCGCGCCAGCGCGGTCAGGTCGGCGTTCTGGATCTGTAGGATGCCGGCGACCGCCAGATTGTGGTGGTGGATGGCGAACGGCAGCGCGGCCGGGGTGCCGGCGGGCGGCGCGGCCTTGCCCTGCAGGAAGCCTTCGGCGACCGGGTCGGTGAACGGGTTGTCCAGCGCGACGAGGACGATCTGCTTGCCCTCCAGGTACTGCGCCGCGTCGTAGGCGAGTCCCGGACCCATCGAGTAGTAGGTCTTCTCGGTGTCCGGGTCGCGCCAGCCGTCGCCCCAGCCGGTGTAGATGTAGACGACGTCGCCCGGCAGAATGCCGCGGCGGTCGAGCCCTTGCGCCTTCAGCATCGCCTCGATGTCGGCGGCGGTGACCAGTGCGCCCGGCGCCATCGCGCGGCCGCGGCCGAGATGCGCCTTGGCGTCGAGCAGGATCGCGGTGGTGACGATCGGCGGCACGTTCTCGATGCCGAGCTTCTGCAGCGGCGAGTCGGGCGTCGGCTTGACCTGCTCCTGCACGTAGCCGCCGTAGTATTGCGCCCGGCCGGCGGGGAACGCGGCCTTGCCGTCCCACGGCTCGGGCAGCACGGCGAAGTGGCCCAGCGC
>JBFWQM010000104.1:0-16856 GCA_050249455.1 Rhodospirillaceae bacterium
AGCGTGACGGTGATGGCGTCGGTGGTGCCGCTCAGCACGCTGTCGATGAAGTTGAAGTTCTGCGTGGCGCCGCCGTTGACCGGGTTGTTGATCTGGATGCCGCCGGTCAGCGCGCTGGCGATGTTGTTGATCGTCAGGTTGGCGCCGGCGCGGTTGACCTGCACCTTCTCCAGGCCGGTGGTCGAGGCCATGTCGACGTTCGATGCCTTGGTGATCGGCTCGACCTGGATCTCTTCCAGGCTGGTCAGCGTGGCGCGGGGCCCGAGGCCGATGCCGAACTCGACGCTGCCGTTGGCGGTGACGGTCAGGATGTCGTAGCCCGCGCCGAAGTTGGCGTTGTCCGACGACTGCAGGGTGCCGAGCAGCAGGCCTTCCGGCGACACGCGCAGGTCCGCCTGGCCGGTGTCGTTGCCGGTCGTGCCCGATAGCGTGTCGGCCGTCGTCTCGAAGACCAGCGTCGGATTGTTGCCCGAATCCGGGATGGTCGGCTGGCCGGTGATCACGTTGCCGCTGGCGTCGAATGCTTTGCGGCCCTCGTTCTGGCCGAACTGCAGGTAGTGGATCAGCGGGTTGACCCCCGCGGCGGCGACGTCAGGGTTGTCCGCCAGGTACTTCGAGGAATCGAAGCCGGTGGACGGGTCGCGGCCTTCTTTGCCGCCGTTCTGGATGAAGTGGAGCAGCGGGTTCACCAGCGCGTTCGCGACATCGAAGTTGGTCGCGAGGTAGTAGCTGGAATCGAAGAACGGGCTGGGATCGCGGCCTTCGAAGCCGCCGTTGCTGAAATAGTGCTCCAGCGGGTTGATGCCGGCCTGGAACACGTCGACGTTGTTCAGCAGGTAGAACGAGCTGTCGAACAGCGCGTTGGGGTCGCGGCCTTCACGGAAGCCGAACGAGTTGTAGTGGTCGAAAGCGCTGCCCTTGAACGCGCCCGACTTGATCGCCGCGGCGACGTCGGCGTTCTGCGCAAGATAGAACGACTCGTTGAACAGGTCTTTATAGGTTGCCATACAGGACTCTCCTACGAGTGATCACATCGAAATCCCGGAACTCGAGCGACCGGTCGGAGAGTTAGCGCTGACTGCCCCCCTCTTCGGCCGCCCGCCGCTTTGCAGTTTCCGATTCGCGCACACTACGCACGACGGCGCACGGCAACGCCGTCGTGTAGCGTGACTGCATCATTCGTGCGGCTGAATCAAATGGGCTTGTTGCGACAGCAGACGAAACCGCCCGAAACTGATTCACTTGTGACGATTATGCAACTGGCCGAATTAGTTAATTGGAACTTTCGCACGCGACGCGACGTGCAACGGTTGCGGCGTCGCCGGCGGCCGCAACTGCATGAGCGGAATTACGTAGAGCACTACTGATTGTCCAGGTGACGTCGGATTCGCGCAGCAGGCGGCATGCATCGCGGCGGTCACGTGCACGCGCTCAGGCCGGCGATGCCCGAGAACGTGAACAGGCTCGCGCCGATTGCGGCGGCGGCCGCGCAGCGCCCGGCCGCGCTCAGGAAGCCGGCGGTGGCATCGGCGTTCGCGGCGGTCGAGCGGAGACGCAGCAAGAGGCCGGCCTGGGTGGCGAGAAACACCAGCACGAGCACGGACAACTGCAGGCGCTGCAGGCTGATGCCGGATGCAACCTCGACGTCATGCCAGCCGAGGCGGCAGCCGAGCGACAGCATCGCGTAGAGCGTCGCGAATGCGAGCGCCCACAGGACGAAGCCCGCGGCGAGATCCCGCAGCGCCGGCCGGCGCGGGCTCAAGGCCGGTCCTCCGCCGCGACGACGAGGTACGACAACAGGGCGAAGGCCGCCATTGCGGCCACGCCCGACGCGGCGGTGTAGTCGTGCCACAGTCGTCCGATCCTGAGGTCGAGGCCGCGTGCCGGCGACAGGAATCCGGCGCGTTCGCGCCAGATGCCGTAGCCGGCGAATACGATGCCGAGCGCGGCGTGCAGCGCCACGTAGGCGAGCAGGATCACCAGGACCGCGCGGAATGCGTGCTGCGTCGGGTCGGCGACGGCGACGCCGAGGTGGATCGACAGGCCGACGCCCAGCCCGTGCATCGCTGCTGCGCCGGCGAGCCACGCGGCGGGCGAGCCGCGGGCGCGCAGGCGGCGCTCCGACCGCCGGGCAAGCGCCGCCGCAAGGACGCCCGCCGCGGCACACCCCGCCGCCGCGGCAAGGTCCGGCATCGCGGGCGTCGGCGGCGGCCAGGCCGGCGCGACCAGCCAGAGGAAGAATCCGCCGAACAGAAGCGAGGCGAGCAGCGTCGCGTCGGCGGCCAGCGTGAACGCCGTCGCCCACCAGGACGGCGGCCGTTTGGTCTCCCAGTGCGGCGGCACGGCCTCGCCGCGACCGATCGGCAGGGCGCCGGTGTCGGCGCGCGCGCCCGTGTCCGCCGTCCAGCGCAGGAGCAGCGCGACCACCGCCGCGAGCGCGACCAGTGACAGGGCGTATGCCTTGAACAGCAGGCACAGCACGACCGCCCCCGTGGCCAGTCCGGTCCAGAGCGGCAGGTGCGTCGCCCGCGGCAGCACCACGACCTGCTCGGGCCGCCCCGTCGTCATGTCCACGCCCAGCGTTTCCATCCAGCCGTTGCGGGCGAAGCCGAGATAGCCTTCGCCGCGCGCCAGCCGGTCGGCGAGCGCATCGGGGTCGAGGCGATCGGCCCGGTGGGCCACCGCCGGCAGCGAGGCGAAGGCGTAGGACGGCGGCGGCGTGGGGGTCGCCCATTCGAGCGTGCGGGCTCCCCAGGGGTTGCGCCGGAACCCTCGGCCGAACCGGACCTGGAGGACGACATCGACCGCGAACAGCGCGAAGCCCATCGCCATCAGGAAACCGCCGATCGACGAGATCAGGTTGAGCCAGTCCCACGACGCCTCCGGCGGATAGCCGGCCACGCGGCGCGGCATGCCGAGGAGGCCGGTCAGGTGCATCAGGAAGAAGGTGAGGTTGAAGCCGCCGAAGATCAGCCAGAAGGCGGGTACCGACAGCCGATGGCGCGCGATGCGGCCGGTGGCATGCGGCAGCCAGTAGTAGGTCGCCGCCATCATCGGGAAGACGAAGCCGCCGACCAGCACGTAGTGCAGGTGCGCGACCACGAAATGCGTGTCGTGCGCCTGCAGGTCGAACGGCACCATGGCCAGCATCACGCCGGTGAGGCCGCCCACCACGAAGACGACGAAGAAGCCGGCGAGGTAGAGCATCGGCACGTCGTAGCGCGGGCGGCCGCGCGCCAGCGTGGCGATCCAGGCGAAGATCTGCACGGCGGTAGGAATCGCGACCAGCCCGCTCGCGGCGGAGAAGAAGGCGAGCGCGAGATGCGGGATCCCGACCGCGAACATGTGGTGGACCCAGAGGCCGAACGAGAGGAATCCGATCGCGATGACCGCGACGACGACTGCGCGGTAGCCGACCAGCGCGTGCCGCGCGAAAGTCGCGACGATCGTCGACACCGCCCCGGCCGCCGGCAGGAAGATGATGTAGACCTCGGGGTGTCCGAACAGCCAGAACAGATGCTGCCACAGCAGCGGGTCGCCGCCGCGCGTGGGATCGAAGAAGGGAAGGCCGGCGGCGCGTTCCAGCTCGAGCAGCACCGAGCCCAGGATCAGCGGCGGAAAGCCGAACAGCATCATGAAGCCGACTACCAGCAGGTACCACGCCATGATCGGCATGCGGTCGATCGACATGCCGGGCGCGCGCAGCTTGAGGATGCTGACAACGATCTCTACCGCCGCCGACAGCGCGGAGATTTCGACGAAGGTGACGCCCAGCAGCCAGATGTCGGCGCTGATGCCGGGCGTATAGGCGGACGAGGTCAGCGGGGTGTACATGAACCAGCCGCCCTGCGGCGCGACGCCGGCCAGCATCGATGCGATCAGGATCGATCCGCCCAGGACGTAGCACCAGAAGCCGTAGGCGGTCAGGCGGGGGAACGCGAGGTCGCGCGCGCCCAGCAGCTTGGGCAGCAGGTAGATCGCGAAACCCTCGAACATCGGGATCGCGAACAGGAACATCATCACGGTCCCGTGCATCGTGAAGAGCTGGTTGTAGACGTCGGGGCCGACGAAGGCGCTGCCGGCGGTGGCGAGCTGGGCCCGGATCAGCATGGCGAGCGCGCCGCCGAACGCGAAGAAGACGAACGCCGCGACGATGAAGCGCTTGCCGAGCACGGTGTGGTTCACCGCGGCGGCGCGGCCCCAGCCGGGCGCGGTGTCCCAGATCGCTGCCAGCTGCCGGTGCAGCCGCAGGGCCGCGATGCTTGGCGGCGTCCCGCCACTCATCGCGCCGCGTCCGTGGCGCGGGCCAGCGCCGCCTCGTAGTCCGCCGCGGCGTGGGCCACCGCCTCGAACCGCATGACGGTGTGTCCGTCGCCGCAGAACTCGGCGCACAGGCCGCCATAGGTGCCGGGGGCGTCCGCCTGCAGCCGGATCACGTTCGCGTGGCCGGGGATGGCGTCGATCTTGCCGCCCAGGCGGGGGATCCAGAACGAGTGGATCACGTCGGCGCTGGTCACCACGACGTCGATGGCGCGGCCGGCCGGCACGTGCAGCACGTCGCGCGTCGAACCACCGCCGGGATAGCGGAACTCCCACAGGAACTGCCGCGCCGTGGCCTCGATCCGCAGCGCCGCCTGTCCGTGGGGCAGATGCCGTTCGCCGAGCGCGAAGGCGGCGGCCACCAGCGCGGCAAGCACGAAAGACGGGATGATCAGGCCGCCCCAAGCGATCAGCCGCGTCGTCGTCAGCAGGCCGCGGATCGCGGGCACGAACGCGCCGGCCAGTGCCAGCGAGGTCGCGGCGAACAGCACCGCCGCGCCTGCCAGCATGATCCACCACAGCGCGGCGACCGATCGCGCGACCGGCCCGGCCGGGTCCAGCGCGGAATGTTCCCCCGTGCAACCCGCCGCCGCCATGGACCCGGCGGCGGTAAGCGCCGCGTGCAACCGCGGCGTCCGGTCCGCGTTCCCCCGAACGCGGAGAGGAGCGCGATGAACGAGGTCCACGACACCAGCAACCCCGTCATCGAGGAGGTGGCGGCGCATGACGTGAGCTCCACGGTGGCGGTGGCCGGTCACCCGCTCCACGCCATGAGCGTCCATTTCCCGATCGCGCTGATGATCGCCACCCTCGCCTGCGACGTGCTCTATTGGTGGGGCGGCGATCCGTTCTGGGTACGCGCCGGCCTGTGGTCGGCCGGGATCGCCTTCTTCGCCGGTATCGGCGCCGGGCTGGTCGGGACGGCGGAGCTCCTGCTCGTGGCGGGCATCCGAATCCGCGTCGCGAGCTGGACCCATGCCGTCGCGGCGATGACGCTCATCGCGGTGGGCGGGATGAACTGGGGCATCCGCCTGGATCCCGATCCGCCGGTCCTGCCGCACGGCCTGCTGCTCTCCGTCCTGGCGGCCGTCCTCACCGGCCTGGCGGGCTGGCACGGGGGCAAGCTCGTGTTCGATCACGGGGTCGGCCTCATGATCTCGGGAAAGGAATGAGGTCGAGGATGATCCGCCGCAGCGCGCCGGGCTCGCCCATCGCCGCCGGCAGAAGATCGGGCAGCTCCGGTTTGGCGAGCACCACGATCAGGATCGCCAGCACGACGCACAGGGTAAGCCCCGTCGCCGCGGCGAAGCGCCAGAGCGGATAGATCTGCCCCGCCTCGAACAGCCGGATGATGACCAGGCCGGTCAGCACATGGGCGACGGTCATCAGCGCCACCATCGCCAGCTTGAGCGAGAACCAGGCCTCGAACGTCCCGCGCACGAAGATCAGCGCGGTGCCGGTGGCGATCGCGGCGAACGCGGCCGGCGACAGTATCCTGACGTAGACGAAGCGCACCAGAACCTGCAGCCCTTGCAGCGAACGCCGACCGCGCACATGCGCACGCTGCACGAAGAGGGCGGGCAGGCAGATCAGGCACGCGCTCCAGATCGCGACCGCGGCGATGTGGGCGAGCTTGAGCCAGATCATCCGGGGCGCGATCCGGCGGCCGCGTCGCAGCGTGCGAGCCGAACGGAGACCAGCCGCAGGGCCACCGCAAGATAGGGCAGCGCCGCCGGCACCCACATGACCAGCCCGGCGAGCTGCTGGTCCGTCCGCGCATCGAGGCCGAACGGCGCCGTCGTCGCGAAGTGCGGCGCATAGAGCGGATCGCGCGCGAATGTGAGGAGTGCGCCGAGCATGCCCATCTGCACGACGGTGGCGAGCAGGGCGAGGATCAGCGGGCCGGCCGGGCCGTCGCGCAGGATTTCCCGCCACATCAGCACGCCGCTTGCGAGCAGGCTGAGCTGCATTGCCCAGTAGAGGTACGGCGAATGGACCGCGGCATCGTACAGCGCCGGCGCGTGCCACCCCCAGAACACGAGGGCGTGTACGGCGGTGACCGCGCCCAGCGCCCGCCGGTCCCCCGGCCGTGCCGGGAAGCTCGCCGCCAGCAGCGGCGCGACGGCTGCGACAAGCAGCGTGTGGTGCAGCGCGCGGCCGGAGAACAGCGCCGCGGCCAACGCACACAGCGGCGACATGAACAGGAGGGCCAGCGCGGCGATCGCCGCCGCGAACGTTCGGGGCCGCCGGCCGGCCCCGTAGGCGTGCAGCGCGGCTAGCGCAGCGATCAGGCCCGCCGCCGCCGCATCGAACCGCCAGCTCTCGAGCAGGTTCGCCGGGATAGGCGCGGGGCCGCAGTAGACCACGTCCATGTCGCTCCGTCCGCGGGATGCCCGTGGGGTGGATCGGACTTCCTCACCCGCCCGTGCCTTCACGGTGGGGACGCCCGGCGCCTGGCCGGTCACCGCATGCGCGGCACCGGTACGGCACGGGAAAACGCGCCAGCCGGCCAAGCGTTCCGGGCGGGCGCCGACACGATCGAGGCCGAGCCGGGGACTGCGCCGCATCGCGCGCCGCGCTATGCTGGATGGTCGAACTCGATCGGGGAAACCCATGCGCCTGAACATTGCCGCCGTCCTGCTCGCGCTCGCACCGTTCGGCGCGGCGGCCCAGGGACAGCTCCCGTCCGAGGTGGAACGTAACCTCCTCACCCTGGCGAACGGCGCGGTCGCGGTCTCGGCATCGGCCAACGCGCCGGCGGCGATCGCGCTGCTCGACGGCTCGCCGCGCGGTCGTTGGAGCAACGGAAGTCCGAAGAACGCGCCGCCCTACGCGTTCGTGTTCGAGCTGCGGGCCCCGACCCGCCTGGGCCAAGTCGGCATCGACAATGCCGAGGCGCGCCCCGGCGGGGTGGCGGGCGGCGCGGCGCGGCGGGTGTCGGTGGAGGCGTCGGCGGCCGGGCCGGACCGCGGCTTCGCCGCGCTGGGCGCGCTCGACGCGACGCCCGACGCGGTGGCGCTGCTCGACGTGGCGCCGGCGGCGCCGGTGCGCTGGCTGCGCTTCACGGTGCACGACAACCACGGCGGCAAGGGCTGGACCTACCTCGACGACGTGATCGCCTATGGCGAGCAGGCGCCGGTCGCCGACGACGGACGCTTCGCCGGAATCTTCGAAACCGGCCGGCAGTCCTTCATCGAGCTGCGCCAGGCAGGCGCGACGCTGACCGGCTGCTACACCGAAGCCGCGGGCCACGGCCGCGGCACCTTGCAAGGGATCGTCGACAACGGCGTCGCACGGCTTGCCTGGACCGCCGACGGTTCGGGCGTGGAAGGCACCGCCCTCCTGGTGATCGACAGCCGCGGGCAGCTCAGCGGCGTCCGGTTCCGCCAGAACAGCCGTAGCGCCTGGGGCGGGCCGCCGGCGAAAAGCGGCCCGGCGGCACCGTGCGGCGCGGCGGCGACGTCGAACCCGACCGCGCAGCGACTCGCTGCCGCCGGCGCGGTGCGCCTCTACGGCATCCTGTTCGATTTCGATCAGGCGACGCTGAAGCCGCAGTCGGAACCGGTGCTGCGCGAGCTCGCGGCCGCCCTGCAGTCCGACGCGACGCTGAAGGTCGACGTCGAAGGCCATACCGACAGCGCCGGAGACGATGCCTACAACCTGGCCCTGTCGGCGCGCCGCGCCGCCGCGGTGGTCGACTGGCTGGCCGCGCACGGCGTCGCGGCCGCGCGGCTGAAGCCGGTCGGGAAGGGGGAGGCCGAACCGGTGGCCGACAACGCCACCGCCGACGGCCGCGCGCTCAACCGGCGGGTCGAGGTGCGCCGCCGCGGCTAGGAGCCGGTCTGAGCAATGGCTACAGGCCGAAGGGCCGGCCTAAAGCCATCGCTCGGACAGGCTCCCAGCGCGGCAACCGATCAGGCGCGGACGGCAGGCCCCTAGCGGCCGAGCCGGTCGAGGGCGGCGTACAGGCGCACCGTCAGGCCTTCGGCGTTCCAGTCGCGCTCGATGTCGCCGCTGAACTGGCTGCGCAAGGTGCCGTGCGCCAGCAGGCTGCCGAACCCCTCGCTGGCGGGCGGGCCTGCGATCGGCGGCCCGCCGGTCTCGCGCCAGGCCAGCCGCAGCGCGTCGTCCGCGATGGACCAGCGGATCTCGACGCGGCCGGTCGCCTGCGACAGCGCCCCGTACTTCGCCGAGTTGGTGGCGAGCTCGTGGAGCAGGAGCGCCATGCTGCTGAGCGCATTGCTGCCGATCGGCACGTCAGGTCCGTCCAGCGCGACGTGCGATGCATCCGTCTGCTCGACGTCATAGGGCGAGACGATGGTGCGCAAGAGCTCGCGCAGTCCGGTGGCACGGGCGGCGCGCTCCGCGCCGGTGCCGAAATCGGGCAGGGTGAGGGCGTGCGCGCGCGACAGCGCCCCCAGCCGCTCGCGCATGTCGGCGACCAGCTCGTCGACCGTCCGTGCCGACCGTCCGCTCAGCGACACCACGGCGCTGGCCAGGGTGAACAGGTTCTTGACCCGGTGATTGATCTCGCGCAGCAGCAGGTCCTGCCGCGCCTGGGTGCGCTTGCGCTCGGTGATGTCGCGGGCGATCTTCGACGCGCCGACGACACGGCCGCCGGCATCGTGAACCGGGGAGATCGTCAGCGAGACGTCGACCAGCGTCCCGTCCTTGCGGCGGCGCAGCGTCTCGAAGGTCGGCACCCGCTCGCCGCGACCGATCCGGTCGAGAATCATCCGCTCCTCGTCGAGCCGGTCGTCGGGGATGAGCATGGTGACGAGGCGGCCGACCGCCTCCGCGGCGTCATAGCCGAACAGCCGCTCGGCGCTCGCGTTCCAGCTCGTGATCGTGCCGGCGAGGTCCTTGCTGACGATGGCGTCGTCGGACGACTGGACGATCGCCTCGAGCAGCTGGCGCACGTCCTCGGAGCGGCGGAACGCTCCGATCTCGATACGCTCCTCCGGCGGCAGCGGATGGAAGCAGTTGATCGCGCCGATGACGGCGCCCGCGTCGTCCCGGATCGGCTCGATGCCGATCTTCACCGCCGCGAGCGTCCCGTCGGCGCGTTCGACGACGACCGAGCGCTCGGCGATCGCCGCGCCGGTGGCAAGCACCCGCGCCATCGGCGCGGCGGCGTCGGCCAGCGGCGTGCCGTCCGTATCGAACATCTGCAGCGACCCGCAATAGCGGACCGCCGGGTCGCCGGGCACTGGGGCGCGTCCCCACAACGCCGCCGCCCTGGCGTTGTAGCGGACGATGGCGCCGCCGCTGTCGCAGACGTAGGCGGCGACCGGCAGCAGGTCCAGCATGGCCTGGGATACGACGCCGAGGCTGTCCCGCTGCCCGTCTGCGGTAGCCGGTGCGGTCATGGCGCAGGAATGCAGGCGATGCCGGCGCGGCGATCGCGCCGGCCGGATGTCGCGATCTCGAAATGGTCGCCGCGACCCACCGTGGACGTCTCCAGCGCCGGCCGATTCGGCATCATCGGCCGGACGACGGCAAGCATGTGAATTGCATGTCGCCCATAGTAGCAACATGCAACCTTGCGGCGTAAGTGGTTTCCCCCGCTTACGCCGCGCGTCACTGCCGGTTCCCGAACCCGGAACCGGACACCCCCCGGAACATACGCTGTCCGCTCGCGGTTGCTTCCCGTGCAACCGAAGGAGAGTGCGTCCCGATGGCTCGCAAACCGAAAAGCAAGATCGATCAGGAGGTCGAGGACTCGTTCCCGGCCAGCGATCCTCCGTCGCATAGCGGCTCCGTGCCGGGTTCGCCGCCTGGAAAGAAGTCGCCGGAGCCGGCACCGGATTCGCAGGAGCGGAAAAAGGCGCCCCTCGACCCCTGAGTCCGGCGACGACGACAAGCGAGGGTCGCCCGCGGCGCGGGAACGCCGCGGCGGCCGGCGTGTTGGGTGGGCGTGCCGGTACGATTGCAGATCGCCTTGCTCGTCTTCCCGATGGCCTGCGCGGTGAACGCAGGGGTCGCCCTCGCGGCGACGCTGTCGGCCGCCCCGGCTGTCCTTCACGATCCGGTGGTGCTGGCATTCATCGCGACCCTGGCCTTCCCGGGAGGAGCGGCTGCGGCGTGGGGCGTCGCCGGCCGCCTCGTCAGGCCGCCGCCGCGCCGTCCGGCCCTGCGGCTGATCGAGGGCGGGAAATCGCATTTGCCCGTCGGGGTCGTGGAACGCCGGCCGGCCGGCGGCGTTGGCGCACTGCATTCCAGGCCCAGCAAGGGGTGGACACCATGACCGCATTCTTCATCGCCCATCGTCGGGAAATCACCGATCCCGATCGCCTCAAGCAGTATCGCGACGGCATCGACGCCACTATCGAGCGCTTCGGCGGCCAGATCGTGGTCCGCGCCGACGGTTACGAGGTGCTCGAAGGCGAATGGCACAGCGGCCGGGATCGCGACGACTCGCGGCCGGAACGTCTCACCGTGATCGCCTTCCCGGACATGGAATCGCTGAAAAGCTGGTACGATTCCGACGACTACGCGCCGTTGAAGGCGCTTCGTCAGGAGAGCGCTGTCCACGACGTCGCCGCGGTGCAGGGCGTCTGACCCCTCCCGCCGCGCCGGGTGCGACGACTCGACTCTAAACCTTTTCTAAGAAGCGACCTATATAAGCCGGACCGTCCAGGCTTTCGGGTCGAATTCGTCATGCTTTCCGTGGGTTCCCGCATCCGCGCCGCCGCATCGGGGTGGCGCTGATGGCCACTGCCGCCCAGCCGCCCACCGCCCAGAAGTCGTTCGCCGCGCTGCGGCACCCGGGTTTCCGCATCTACTTCATCGGCTCGACGCTGGCCATGATGGCCGACAGCATCGAGCACGTGATCAGCTACTGGATGATCTACCAGAAGTTCCAGTCGCCGGCGCTCGGCGGCTTCGCCGTGCTGTCGCACTGGCTGCCCTTCCTGCTCTTCTCGGTCTACTCCGGCGCGCTGGCCGACCGCTTCGACCCGCGGCGGCTGATCCAGCTCGGCATGCTGTGCTTCATCTCGGCCTCCCTGGCGTGGGGCTATTTCTTCCTCACCGACAGCCTGCAGCAGTGGCAGGCCGAGGTGATCCTGGTCGTCCACGGCATGGCGGGTGTCCTGTGGGGCCCGGCCGGGCAGATCCTGCTGCACGACATCGTGGGACCGGCGCACCTGCAGAGCGCGGTGCGCCTCAACGCCACGTCGCGCTTCCTCGGCCTCCTGCTCGGCCCTGCAGTGGGTGGCGCGGCACTTTTCCTGCTCGGGCCGGTGTGGGGCATCTTCCTCAACGCCCTGATCTACCTGCCGCTGTTCCTGTGGCTGTGGCGGGCGCCCTACGGGCCGAAGTTCCGCGCCGCGGCCGCCGCCGCGCCGCGGGCGGCGATGCGCGGGTTCGGCGACATCATGGGCTCGATCCGTGCGGTCGCCGGCGACCGCGCGATCGCCTCGATCATCCTCCTAGTCGGATTCGCGTCGCTCCTGGTCGGCAACGCGCACCAGGCGCAGATGCCTGAGTTCGCCCATGACCTCGGCCATGACCATGCCGGCGCCCACTACAGCATGCTGCTGGCGGCGAACGCGGCCGGCGCCCTGGTCGCCGGGCTGGTGCTGGAAAGCCGCGGGCTGCTGTCGCCGCGGCCGCAGACCGCGCTGGTGCTGGTCATGCTGTGGTGCGTGGCGATCGCAGGCTTCGCCGCGGCGCCGGCGTACCCGCTGGCGATCGCCTGCCTGTTCGTCGCCGGCTTCCTGGAGCTCGCGTTCTATTCGATGGCGCAGACCCTCGTGCAGCTCGGCGCGCCGGCCCAGATGCGCGGCCGGGTGATCGGGCTCTTCAACATGTCGAGCCTGGGACTGCGCGCGTTCAGCGGGCTGACCGTGGGCGTCGGCGGCAGCTATATCGGGATCCACTGGTCGCTCGGCATCAGCGCGCTGACGTTGCTCGCCGTCACCGCCATGCTGGCGCGCTATACCGCTGGCGCCGCCCCGGTTCGGATCGGCGCGGAGTGAGCGCGCGCGAAGTCAGCCGCGATTGAGGAGCCGGGCGGCCCCGGCGCCGATCAGCACCTTCTCCGGCCGGTCGAGCAGGATGAACCACCCGGCCGCAGCGGTCGCGGCGATCCCGCCGGCGAGCGCCAGCGGCTTCCACGCCTCGACGAGCATCGCGCCGAGCAGCAGCACCGCCCCGGCGGCGGCGGCTGCGAGCACCGGGAGCGCCGAGCGGTCGAGCCCGCCGAGCGCGCGCGCGCAGAGCCAGAGGTGGGCGATCAGGTCGGCGGCCAGGCGCAGCGCCGCGGTCGCGGCGGCGCCGACGATGCCGTAGGCCGCCGTCGCCTGCCACGCGACGATGAAATAGAGCGGCAGCTCGGCGACCTGCAGCTTGGCGGAATAGTCCGGCCGACCGACGCCCTGCAGCAGCGTCGTCGCCGTGTAGGCGAAGCTGTTGGCATAGACGCCGACGATGAGGAGCTGCAGGACGCGGGCGGAGGCCTGCGCGAACTCCTCCCCGAGCCATAGCCGCAGGCCGGTCTCGGCGTAAAGCTCGATGCACAGCGCAATCGGGAACATCGTCAGGAAGGTGAACTTCATCCCGCGCACGAACAGCAGCGAAACACGGTCGTCGCCGCGCTCGGAATGCAGCGAGATCGCCGGCAGCAGGACGCGGATCAGCGCCGTCGGCACGACGTAGAGGCGGGACGATATCTCGTTGGGCGCCGCGTAGTGGGCCAGCGCGCGCAGCGGCAGCAGCGAGCCGATCAGGAACCGGTCGAAATAGCCGAGCAGCGGATTGACGATCCGCGAGACCGTGACCCAGCCGCCGAACCGGAGCAGGTGCCGGATTTCCGCGCGCTCGACCGTCAGGCCGTCGCGCGCCGCCGCCGTCGTGGTCAGCGCCAGCCGCGCCAGCGCGGCGACCGCCACCAGCCGGCCGAGCACCAGCAGCCCGACCACCGGCACCAGGCTGTCGGTGAACGGCAGCACCAGGAGCGGCGAGACGAAGCTGAACGCTCCCATCGGCACCGACACGGCGTTGGCGAGCGTGAACCGGTGCTGCGCCTCCAGGATCCCCATCAGGCCGCCGTAGAGGACCGACAGCGGCACGGCGAAGGCGAGGACGTGACCGCAGGCGATCGCCTCCTCGAGGAGCGGGCCCTCGGCATTCAGGAAGGCGGCGGCGAGCCGCGGTACGGCGAGCCACGCCACGGCGCCGCCAAGCGCGCCGAGGCCGGCGAAGAGCGCCAGCGACGAGCCGACCACCGCCGCGACGCGGGCCCGCTCGCCGAGGACGAGGGCGCGCGACAGGTTGCGCACGATCGCCGGGCCGAGCCCGAGGTCGAACAGGCCGAAGTAGCCGACCACCGCCCAGGTCAGCGCCAGCAGGCCGAAGCGCTCGGTGCCGAAGCCGCGGATCACGAAAGGGACCGTCACCAGCGCGACCGCCAGCGGCACGCCGAACCCGACTAGGTTGACGGCCGTGTTGCGGGCGAGTCGGCGGCCGCTGGTGGCGTTCGCCGCGGCCGCGGACTCAGCCTCGGTCATGATCGGACGCGGATTGCAGGAAGTTGGCGGCGATCTGGGCCCGCAGCGAGTCCAGCGGCGAAACGCTCCATATCAGCATGGCGCGCGCCTGCGCCCATCGCCGCCGCCGCCAGCCGGCGGCCGCGGCAAACGGATATGCGCAGATCAGGAAGCCCAGTCGGGCGCAACTGCCGGAGAAAATGATCGTCTTGAACATCAGCGCGGCAATTCGGGATCGGTAGTTGCGAAAATAGAGCCAGGGCGCCGCGGCGTCTTCCAGCACGTGCAGCAGGCCCCGGCGCTCGAAGACGCCCGAGCTGCGGCCGGCGTGGTGCGTCGCGCGCGCATGGGGAAGGACGTAGATCTTCTGCCCGGCCTTGCCGATGCGCGCCGACAGGTCGATGTCCTCGAAGTACATCGGGATCGTCTCGTCGAGGCCGCCCGTGTCGACCAGAAAGCCGCGCGGCAGCAGGAGAGCCGCGCCGCAGGCGTAGCCGACCGCAGCAGCCGGCCGGTCATCCTGCGGCGGCGGCGGCTCGGCGTCGAAGAAAGGGCTCGTCGGGCAGAACCGCGCTAGCCCGAACTGGCGGAACAACGCATCGCGAAGGCGTGGCAGCGTGCGTGCGGCGTAGCGGTTCACGCGGCCGTCGCTGTCCAGGATCATCGGCGCGACCGCGCCGGCATCTGGCACCGCCTCGAGGAAACGGATCAGGGCGGGCAGCGCGCCGGCATGAAGCACGGC
Source organism: Rhodospirillaceae bacterium (assembly GCA_050249455.1). Classification (GTDB taxonomy): domain Bacteria; phylum Pseudomonadota; class Alphaproteobacteria; order MPNO01; family VGEU01; genus JBFWQM01. Next base: position 14,554 of record JBFWQM010000104.1, read on the forward strand.
GTCCGGATTGAGCAGCAGGACATAGCGGCCACGCGCCAGGCCGGCGCCGATGTTCACGGCGCGGGCGAACCCGAAATTTCCGCCGGTTTCGATGAGGGTTACTTCAGGAAATCCCTCTCGGACGATCTCCACCGTCGCGTCGCCGCCGGCGTTGTCCAGCACCAGGACCTCGATGCGGGGCCCGTCCTGGCCGTCAAGCACGCTGCGCAGGCAGTCCGCGATCGTGCCCGCCGATCGCCAGGTGACGACGACGACGGACACATCCAAGGGGTCTGGCGCCGCAGGGGGCCGGGAATCGATTTCGGACACGGCCGCGGTCTTACCACAGGCTAATTACCTATGTCCGAATGAGCGGCCGGGAACCGCAGGATTTCAACCCGCATCATGAATCGGAACATCGCGTTGTCCCGGCTGTTCCGATAGCCGAAGCGCCTTGGCGGGCGCCTGCATCCCCTGGGGAGACCGTGATGACCAGCAAAGTGCATGCCGTGACCGAGATCGTCGGTTCGTCGGAGACCTCGGTCGCCGACGCCATCCAGACCGCCGTCAAGACCGCGTCGGCCAGCTTGCGAAATCTCGAGTGGTTCGAGGTCTCGGAGATCCGCGGGGCGATCAAGGGCGATGCGGTCAGCGACTTCCAGGTGACATTGAAGCTCGGGTTCCGCTACGAGAAATAGCGCCCGGGCGGCCGTTGCCCCGGGGTTGGGCAAACGCGCGGGCACATGCTTCGGATGGCAGCAATCGGCGTGCTTGCGCGCTGCGCCGCCGGATCGGCGGAATGCGGCGAGGCCGGTCTTAAACTTTTGATTTCGAATTGTTTTTTACCCTTTTCACAAGCGCGAGCCGCAGTTGGCACGGCACTTGCATTTCCTTAGGAAGCGTTGCAATGAGCCAACTCACGGCATGCGCTTCGTGACCAGGGTGCTTACCAATTGAGCGGCTGGCCAGTACCCTGACACGGACGCAGAACGGCCCGCTTCGGCGGGCCGTTCACGTTTGGCGCCCCCTTCGATGAAGTCGGCCCTTGCGGGGCTTCGCCGCCCGCGACACTCTCGCGTCAGCACCGGCACGGGAGCGCACACGCCATGCAGACCCGCATACCCGCCGTCATGATGCGCGGCGGCACCTCCAAGGGGCTCTATTTCCTTGCCGACGACCTGCCGGCCGACGTCGCCACGCGCGACGCCGTGCTGCTGGCCGCGATGGGCTCGCCCGACGCGCGCCAGATCGACGGCGTCGGCGGCGCCGACCCACTGACCAGCAAGGTCGCCATCGTGTCGCGCTCGACCCGCCCCGGAATCGACGTCGACTACCTATTCGCCCAGGTCGTGGTCGACCAGGCGGTGGTCGACACCAAGCCCAACTGCGGCAACATGCTGGCCGGCGTCGGCCCGTTCGCGATCGAGCAGGGCCTTGTAGCGGCACGCGACGGCGAGACCACGGTACGCATCTTCATGGTCAACAGCGATTCCGTCGCCGAGGCCGTGATCCAGACGCCCGGAGGCGAGGTGGAGTACGAAGGGGCTGCGCGCATCGACGGCGCGCCAGGCACCTCGGCGCCGATCCCGATCGGCTTCCTCGACACCGAAGGCTCGGCCTGCGGCAGCCTGCTGCCGACCGGCAACGTGGTCGACGTGATCGACGGCGTGCCGTGCACCCTGATCGACAACGGCATGCCGGTGGTGGTGTTCGAGGCCGCCGCGGTCGGGCGCACCGGCTACGAGAGCCGCGACGCGCTCAATGCCGATGCCGAGCTGAAGGCGCGCATCGAGGCGATCCGGCTCAAGGCCGGCCCGATGATGAACCTCGGCGACGTGGCCAGGCAGGTGGTGCCGAAGATGACCCTGGTGGCGCCGCCGCGCGCCGGCGGCAGCGTCTGCACCCGCACCTTCATCCCGCATGTGTGCCATGCCGCGATCGGCGTACTCGGCGCGGTGACGGCGGCGACCGCCTGCGTGCTGCCCGGCGCGCCGGCGGCGCGGGTCGCCGTCCTGCCGGAAGGCCGCCGCAAGGTCGTCTCCGTCGAGCACCCGACCGGCGAGTTCTCGGTCGAGCTCGAGATGGACGGCACGAAGGTCGCGCGGGCCGCGCTGCTGCGCACCGCCCGGCGGCTGTTCGAGGGCAACATCCTGGTGCCGCGCCCGGTGTGGGCCGGCAAGCGGAAGACCGTCGCCGCGGCGGCGGAGTAGGTGGGAGCATCCATGAAGACCTGTCAGCCGCCCGACCCGAACACCAAGACGCCGAAGTTCAGGCCGCCGCCGGGGTCGTGCGACGCGCACTGCCACGTGTTCGGGCCGGCCGAC
>JBFWQM010000105.1:0-16765 GCA_050249455.1 Rhodospirillaceae bacterium
TGCATCGCGTGCAAGCTGTGCGAGGCGGTCTGCCCGGCCCAGGCGATCACCATCGAGGCGGAGCCGCGCGCCGACGGCAGCCGGCGCACCACCCGCTACGACATCGACATGACCAAGTGCATCTATTGCGGGCTGTGCGAGGAAGCCTGCCCGGTGGACGCCATCGTCGAGGGGCCGAACTTCGAGTTCGCCACCGAGACGCGCGAGGAGCTGATGTACAACAAGGACAAGCTCCTGGCGAACGGCGACCGCTGGGAGGAGGAGATCGCCGCCCGCCTCGCCGCCGACGCGCCGTACCGCTAGGCCGGGGCAGGGTTCCGACGATGATCATCCAGGCGCTCGCCTTCTACGTCTTCGCCGCCGTCACCATCGGCGCCGCCGTGATGGTGGTCTCGGCGCGCAACCCGGTCCACTCGGTCCTGTTCCTGATCCTCGCCTTCTTCAACGCGGCCGGGCTGTTCGTGCTGATGGGCGCCGAGTTCATCGCGATGATCCTGGTCATCGTCTATGTCGGCGCCGTCGCCGTGCTGTTCCTGTTCGTCGTGATGATGCTCGACATCAATTTCGCCGAGCTGCGACAGGGATTCCTGCAGTATCTGCCGGTCGGCGGCCTGATCGGGCTGGTGCTGCTGGCCGAGCTGATCTTCCTCGGCGGGACCTGGCTGACCAAGCCGATCGCCGCGGCCCAGCCGGCGGCGCCGGCGGCCGGCCAGCTGACCAACACCCATGCGCTGGGCCGCATCCTCTATACCGACTACCTGCTGCTGTTCCAGCTGTCGGGGCTCGTGCTGCTGGTCGCCATGGTCGGCGCCATCGTGCTTACCTTGCGCAGCCGCGAGGGCGTGCGCCGCCAGCGCATCGGCGCCCAGGTGGCGCGCACGCGGGCGGAGGCGGTCGAGCTCAAGAAGGTCCAGCCGGGGAGCGGCGTCTGATGGAGATCGGCCTCTCCCACTACCTGACCGTCGCCGCCGTGCTGTTCACGCTCGGCATCTTCGGCATCTTCCTGAACCGCAAGAACGTGATCATCATCCTGATGTCGGTCGAGCTGATCCTGCTCGCCGTCAACATCAACCTGGTCGCGTTCTCCACCCATCTCGGCGACCTGGTCGGTCAGGTGTTCGCGCTGCTGATCCTGACCGTCGCGGCCGCAGAAGCGGCGATCGGGCTCGCCATCATCGTGGTCTACTTCAGGAACCGCGGCACGATCGCGGTCGAAGACATCAACCTCATGAAGGGGTAGGGGCCGCCCGTGTACGCACTCGCGATCTTCCTGCCGCTGATCGCGGCGGCCATCACCGGGCTGTCGTCGCGGTGGATCGGCGACCGCGCCGCCCAGGTGGTGACCTGCGGCGCCATGCTGCTGTCGGCCCTGATCGGCATCCTGATCTTCTTCCAGGTCGCGGTCGGCGGCGAGACGCGCGACGTCCTGCTGTTCACCTGGATCGAATCCGACCAGCTCGACGTCGCCTGGTCGCTGCGCTTTGACGCGCTGTCGGCCACCATGATCGCGGTCGTCACCATCGTCTCGTGCGCGGTGCACTTCTATTCGATCGGCTACATGCACCACGACCCGTCGGTGCCGCGGTTCATGGCCTATCTGAGCCTGTTCACCTTCTCGATGCTGATGCTGGTGACGGCCGACAACCTGGTCCAGATGTTCTTCGGCTGGGAAGGCGTCGGGCTGTGCTCCTACCTGCTGATCGGGTTCTGGTACGACCGGCCGACCGCCAATGCGGCGGCGATCAAGGCGTTCCTGGTCAATCGGGTTGGCGACTTCGGCTTCGCGCTCGGCATCATGGGCGTGTTCCTGCTGTTCAACTCGGTCAGCTTCGACGTGATCTTCGCCGCCGCGCCCGACAAGGCGGCGGCGCGGCTCGAGTTCCTGGGCTGGGACACCCATGCGCTGACCACGCTGTGCCTCCTCCTGTTCGTCGGTGCGATGGGCAAGAGCGCGCAGCTCGGCCTGCACACCTGGCTGCCCGACGCGATGGAGGGCCCGACCCCGGTGTCGGCGCTGATCCACGCCGCCACCATGGTGACAGCCGGCGTGTTCATGGTCGCGCGGCTGTCGCCCCTGTTCGAGTATTCGCCGACCGCGCTCGCCGTCGTCACGGTGGTCGGGGCCACCACCGCGTTCTTCGCCGCGACGGTCGGCCTGTGCCAGAACGACATCAAGCGGGTGATCGCCTATTCGACGTGCAGCCAGCTCGGCTACATGTTCTTCGCCTGCGGCGTGTCGGCCTACGCCGCCGGCATCTTCCACCTGATGACGCACGCCTTCTTCAAGGCTCTCCTGTTTCTCGGCGCCGGCTCGGTGATCCACGCCATGTCGGCGGAGCAGGACATGCGCAAGATGGGCGGCATCTGGCGGATGATCCCGTTCACCTACGCCGTGATGTGGATCGGCAGCCTGGCGCTCGCCGGCATCCCGTTCTTCGCCGGCTACTTCTCCAAGGACATCATCCTGGAGTCGGCCTTTGCGGCGCACACCGGAGTCGGCGCCTATGCCTTCTGGCTCGGCATGGCGGCGGCGCTGATGACGGCGTTCTACTCCTGGCGGCTCCTGTTCATGACCTTCCACGGCGCGCCGCGCGCCGACGAGAAGACCATGGCGCACGTCCATGAATCGCCGCTCTCGATGACGGTGCCGCTCGCGGTCCTCGCGACCGGGGCGCTGCTGGCGGGCTATCTCGGCTACGACCTCTTCGTCGGCGAGCACAGCCACGATTTCTGGGGCAAGGCGATCTTTGTGCTGCCGACCAACACGGCGCTGCACGATGCCCATCATGTCCCGGCCTGGGTCAAGCTGGGCCCGATCGTGGTCGCGGTGGCGGGCATCGCGCTCGCCTGGCTGATGTACGTCGCGCGGCCTGACCTGCCGGGCATCGTCGCCAACCGGTTCCGCGCGATCTACCTCTTCTTCTACAACAAGTGGTACTTCGACGAACTCTACGATTGGCTGTTCGTCCGCCCGGCCCACGTCATCGGCCGCGGCCTGTGGAAGGAGGGCGACGGCGCGCTGATCGACGGCCTGGGGCCGGACGGCATCGCCGCTGTGACGCGCGACTTCGCGCGCCGGGTCAGCCGGCTGCAGACCGGCTATGTCTATCATTACGCCTTCGCGATGCTGATCGGGGTCGTCGTCCTGGTCACCTGGAACCTGTACCGGGCGGGCTGAGACGATGAACGACCTGCCCATCCTGTCGATCGTCACCTTCCTGCCGCTGGTCGGCGCGCTGTTCATCCTGTTCGTGCGCGGCGACGAGGCGACGGTCGCGCGCAATGCCCGCTACACCGCGCTGTGGACGTCCCTGATCACCTTCCTGCTGTCGCTGTGGCTGTGGATCGGCTTCGACAGCGGCACCGCCGGCTTCCAGTTCGTCGAGAAGTTCGCGTGGATCCCAGCCTTCGGCATCAACTACCACATGGGCGTGGACGGCATCTCGATGCTGTTCGTCGTGCTGTCCACCTTCTTGACCCCGATCTGCGTGCTGGCAAGCTGGGAGGCGGTGAGCGCGCGGGTCAAGGAGTACATGGTCGCCTTCCTGGTGCTCGAGACCCTGATGGTGGGCACCTTCGCCGCGCTCGACATCGTCCTGTTCTACGTCTTCTTCGAGGGCGTGCTGATCCCGATGTTCCTGATCATCGGCGTGTGGGGCGGCGCGCGGCGGGTCTACTCGGCGTTCAAGTTCTTCCTGTTCACCCTGGCCGGCTCGGTGCTGATGCTGGTCGCCATCCTGGCGATGTTCTTCACCGCCGGGACGACCGACATCCCGACCCTGATGGGCCACGGCTTCCCGCACGGCATGCAGCTCTGGCTGTGGCTCGCCTTCTTCGCCTCCTTCGCGGTCAAGGTGCCGATGTGGCCGGTGCACACCTGGCTGCCCGACGCCCACGTCGAGGCGCCGACCGCCGGGTCGGTCATCCTGGCCGGCGTGCTGCTGAAGATGGGCGCCTACGGCTTCCTGCGGTTCTCGCTGCCGATGCTGCCCTATGCCAGCGAGTACTTCACGCCACTGGTCTACACGCTCTCCATCGTCGCCATCATCTACACCTCGCTCGTCGCGCTGGTGCAGGAGGACATGAAGAAGCTCATCGCCTATTCTTCCGTGGCGCACATGGGCTTCGTCACCATCGGCATCTTCACCGTCACCTTCCAGGGCCTGCAGGGCGCGCTGGTCCAGATGCTGAGCCACGGCATCGTCTCGGGCGCCTTGTTCCTGTGCGTCGGCGTCGTGTACGACCGGCTGCACACCCGCGAGATCGCGCGCTACGGCGGGCTGGTCCACCGCATGCCGGCCTATGCGCTGGTCTTCATGGTCTTCATGCTCGGCTCGGTCGGGCTTCCTGGCACCTCGGGCTTCGTCGGCGAGTTCCTGATCCTTGTCGGCGCCTTCAAGGCCTCGACCCTGGTCGCGGTGTTCGCCACAACCGGCGTCGTGCTCGGCGCCGCCTACATGTTGTGGCTCTACCGCCGCGTCATCTTCGGCCGGCTGACCAAGGACGACCTCAAGGCGATGCTGGACCTCAGCCCGCGCGAGATCGCGGTGTTCGCGCCGCTGGTCGCGGTCACCCTTTGGATGGGCGTCTGGCCGGGGCCGTTCCTCAAGGTGATGGAGGCGTCCGTCGCCAACATGATCGCCAAGCACCAGGCCGCGCTCGCCGCGGTCGGCTCGGTCGCCCTGGCCGGGAACTAGGAGAGGCCGATGGCGAGCCTGCCCAACCTGCTGCCCAGCTTCCCCGAGATCCTGCTCGCCGTCCTGGCGATGGCGCTCCTGATGTACGGCGCGTTCGTCGGCGACCGCGCCTTCCGCGCCATCTCGTGGATCGCCGTGCTCGGCCTGGTGGCGGCCGGCGTCGTGCTTTCGGTCGTGGCGGGGCCGCGCACCCTGACCTACGGCAACCAGTTCGTGCTCGACGGTTTCGCCCACTTCATGAAGTGGCTGGTGCTGATCGGCTCCGGCCTCGCCATCGCCATGTCGCTGTCATTCGCCGAGCGCGAGCGGTTCGCCCGGTTCGAGTACCCGGTGCTGATCCTGTTCGCGACCGTCGGCATGCTGATGATGGTGTCGGCCAACGACCTGATCTCGCTCTATGTCGGGCTGGAGCTGCAGAGCCTGTCGCTCTACGTCATCGCCGCCTTCAACCGCGACAACCTGCGCTCGACCGAGGCGGGGCTGAAATACTTCGTTCTCGGCGCGCTGTCGTCGGGCATGCTGCTGTACGGCGCCTCGCTGGTCTACGGCTTCGCCGGCACGACCAATTTCGAGACCCTGGCCGCGCTCCTGAAAGGCGCCGGCACGCCCGGCATCGGCCTGACCGTCGGGCTGGTGTTCGTGATCGCCGGCCTCGCCTTCAAGGTCTCCGCCGTGCCGTTCCACATGTGGACGCCCGACGTCTACGAGGGTGCGCCGACCCCGGTGACCGCCTTCTTCTCCGCGGCGCCTAAGATCGCCGCGGTGGCGCTGTTCGTGCGCACGATGGTGGGGCCGTTCGGCGACCTGATCGCGCAGTGGCAGCAGGTCATCATCTTCATCTCGGTCGCCTCGATGCTGGTCGGCGCCTTCGCCGCGATCTGGCAGTCCAACATTAAGCGGCTGATGGCCTACAGCTCGATCGGCCACATTGGCTACGCGCTGGTCGGCCTGGCCGCGGGGACGGAGGCCGGCGTCGCCTCGATCGGCATCTACATGGCGATCTACATCGTCATGAACATCGGCACGTTCTGCTGCATCCTGTGCATGCGCCAGTATGGCCGGATGGTGGAGGGGATCGACGACCTGGCCGGCCTGTCGCGCACCCAGCCGATGCTGGCGGCGGCGTTCGCGATCTTCATGTTCTCGATGGCTGGGATCCCGCCGCTCGCCGGGTTCTTCGCCAAGCTCTACGTCTTCCTGGCCGCGGTGAACGCGGGCCTCTACGTCCTGGCGGTGATCGGCCTGCTGACTAGCGTGGTGTCGGCGTTCTACTACCTGCGCATCATCAAGCTGATGTACTTCGACGAGCCGAAGGAGCCGTTCGACCGCCCCGCGGGGCGCGAGATCAAGCTGATCCTGGCGGCGTCCAGCCTGTTCATCCTGCTGTTCTTCGTTTATCCCAGCCCCGTCATCAGCGGCGCCACGGCGGCCGCCAAGGTGCTGTTCCCCGGTTGACCCGGCCCGCGCTCCCCGACGGCTGGCGCCTCGTCGAGGTCGCCGAAACCGACAGCACCAACGACGAGGCGCACCGCCTGATCGCGGCCGGGGCCGGGCACGGCACGGTGGTGCGGGCCGACCGTCAGTCGGCTGGCCGGGGACGCCGCGGGCGGACCTGGGTGTCGCCGCCGGGCAACCTGTACATGTCGATCGTCGCCGACGTGACGGCCGCGCAGGCCGGGCAGCTCGCGTTCGTCGCGGCGCTGGCGGCCGGCGACGCGCTGGCCGCGGGCGGCTGCGTCCGCTTCAAGTGGCCCAACGACCTGATGGTGCGCGGCCGCAAGGCCGGCGGCATCCTGATCGAGGCCGACGGCGGCTTCGCCGTGGTCGGGATCGGCGTCAACGTCGTGTCGGCGCCGGCGGAGACGGCCTATCCGGCGACCTCGCTCGCCGACGCCGGCTGGCCGCCGGCGGCGCCGGCCGTCCTGTGCGCCGACGTGGCCGCGGGCTTCGCGGCATGGTATGCCCGATGGCGCAGCGAAGGGTTCGCGCCGGTGCGCGAGGCATGGCTCGGCCGCGCCGCCGGGCTCGGCGGGCCGGTGACCGCCCGGCTGCCGGCCGCCACCTGCCGCGGCACGTTCCGCGCCCTCGACCAGGACGGGGCGCTGATCCTGGAGGAGGCGGACGGCGCGCTGCGGCGGATCGCGGCCGGCGACGTCAGTCTCGGAGCCTGAGCCGATGCTGCTCGCGATCGACGCCGGCAACACCAACACCGTCTTCGCCGTCTACGAGGGCGCGACCTTGCGCGGCGAATGGCGCGCGCACAGCGATTCCAAGCGCACGGCCGACGAATACGGCGTGTGGCTGGCCCAGCTCATGGCGCTGCAGCAGCTGCGGCCCGGCGACGTGTCGGACGCGATCATCGCAACCGTGGTGCCGGAAACCCTGTTCAGCCTGCGCACCCTGTGCCGGCGCTATTTCCAGACCGAGCCGATGGTGATCGGCGAGCCGGGCGTCGACATCGGCATCGGCGTCCTGGTTGAGGCGCCGGAGGAAGTGGGCGCCGACCGGCTGGTCAACGCCGCCGCGGCGCATGCCCGCTACGGCGGGCCGCTGATCGTGATCGACTTCGGCACCGCGACCACCTTCGACGTGGTGGATTCCAGCGGCAATTACTGCGGCGGCGTTATCGCGCCGGGGGTCAACCTGTCGATGGACGCGCTGCACATGGCGGCGGCCAAGCTGCCACGGGTCGCCGTGCAGCGGCCGGCGTCGGTGATCGGGCGGCGCACCGTGCCGGCGATGATGTCGGGGGTCTATTGGGGCTATGTCAGCCTGATCGAGGGCCTGGTCGCGCGCATCAAGGCCGAGTTCGGCAGTCCGATGAAGGTGGTCGGCACCGGCGGTCTGTCGCCGCTGTTCGCCGGCGCGACCACGGTGATCGAGGCGCTGGACGTCGAGCTGACGTTGCGCGGCCTGCAGGAAATCCATCAGCGCAACAAGGGTCGGTCCGGATAGATGTCCTCCAACGAGCTTCTTTTCGTGCCGCTCGGCGGCGCCGGCGAGATCGGGATGAACCTGAATCTCTACGGCTACGCCGACCGCTGGCTGATGATCGATTGCGGCGTCTCGTTCGGCGACGACACGACGCCCGGCATCGACGTGCTGGTGCCCGATCCGACGTTCATCGCCGAGCAGCGCGACCGGCTGGTCGGCCTGTTCGTCACCCACGCGCACGAGGACCACATCGGCGCGATCGCGCATCTGTGGTCGCGCCTGTCGTGCCCGGTCTACGCGACGCCATTCGCGTGCGCGATCATCCGGCGCAAGCTGGAGGAGGTCGGCCTCGACGAGACGGTGAAGCTGGTCGAGGTCCATCCCGGATCGCCGGTGAGGGCCGGCCCGTTCACGGTGGAATACATCGTCGCGGCGCATTCGATCCCCGAAGGCAGCCTGCTCGCCATCCGCACCGGCGCCGGCACGGTGCTGCACGCGACCGACTGGAAGCTCGACCCCGGGCCGCTGGTCGGCCCGCGCACCGACGAGGCGGCGCTGCGCCGGCTCGGCGACCAGGGCGTCCTGGCCCTGGTGTGCGATTCGACCAACGTGTTCGTAGACGGCCACTCGGGGTCGGAGGAGGTGCTGCGCGACAGCCTGTTCGACCTCGTGTCGCGGCTGAAGGGCCGTGTCGCCGTGACGTCGTTCGCCAGCAACATCGCACGAGTCGACACCATCGCGCGCACCGCGGCGCACACCGGCCGCCACCTGGCGCTGGTCGGCCGCTCGCTGTGGCAATACACCGACGCGGCGCGCGAGACCGGCTACCTTGCCGACCTGCCGCCCTTCGTCGGCGACGCCGACGCCGGCTACCTGTCGCCCGAGCACGTCCTGTTCGCCGTCACGGGCAGCCAGGGCGAACCGCGGGCGGCGCTGTCGCGCATCGCGGCCGACGACCATCCGCACGTGTCGCTTGAGGAGGGCGATACGGTCATCTTCTCGTCGCGGATGATCCCCGGCAACGAGAAGGCCATCGGACGGGTGCAGAACCGGCTCGCCCGCCTGGGGGTCGACGTCATCACCGAGCACGACCATTTCGTGCATGTCTCCGGCCACCCGGCGCGCGAAGAGCTGGCCGACCTCTACAAATGGACGCGCCCGCAGGTACTGGTGCCGATCCACGGCGAGACGCGCCACCTCGCCGAGCACGCGCGCTTCGCCGCCGCCCGCGGCATCAAAGAGACGCCGGTCGTCGAGAACGGCGCCATCCTGCGCCTCGCGCCTGGCCGGCCCGAGGTGCTGGGCCACGTCCAGTCGGGCCGCCTGGCAGTGGACGGCAAGCGGCTGATCCGGATCGACGGCAACGTCATCCGAGCCCGCCACCGGCTGGCCGCCGGCGGCGCCGTGGTGGTCACCGTCGCCTTCGACAAGAAGGGCCGCATCGTCGCCGACCCGCAGGTCGCCGCGCCGGGGCTGATCGACGCGGAGGCCGAGGGTGACCTGCTCGACACCGTCGCCGACCGCGCGGCCAAGGCGCTCAAGGCGATCGACCCCGACGACCGCCTCGACGACGAGGAGGTGACGGAGGCGGTGCGCCGCGCCGTGCGCAAGTGGTTCAAGGACACCGTCGGCAAGCGTCCGCACACCGAGGTGCACATCGTCAGGGTATGAATTCAGGAAGAGTCATGCGCGGACTCGACCCGCGCCCGACTCCGTTTTCCAGGAGCTACTCTAGGGCTTCCGACTGATGGGATGGTTCTCCGGTATCGTCGTCTACATCATCCTGTGGTGGCTGGTGTTCTTCATGACCCTGCCGTTCGGCGTGCGCGCGCCGCACGAGGTCGGCGGCACGCCGGGGCCGGGGCATGTCCCGAGCGCGCCGGTCAAGCCGCGGCTGTGGCTCAAGGCGGGGATCACGACGCTCATCGCCGCGGCGTTGTGGGGCGTCGCGTGGTACCTGATCTCGTCCGACATGCTGTCGTTCCGCACATGAGCTATTGCGACGTCGCGCCCGGCCATCCGTGGCACGGGCCCTATCACGACCGGGAGTACGGCTTTCCGGTGCGCGACGAACGGGCGCTTTTCGAGCGGCTGGCGCTGGAGATCAACCAGGCTGGCCTGTCTTGGCTGACCGTCCTGAAGAAGCGTGATGCCTTCAACCGCGCCTTCGACGGCTTCGAGGTCGACAAGGTCGCGCGCTACGGCGAGCGCCAGCGGGCGCGCCTGCTGGCCGACGAGGGCATCATCCGCAACCGGCTGAAGGTCGACGCGGTGATCGAGAATGCCAAGCGCGTCCAGGCGCTGCGCAAGAGCCACGGCTCGTTCGCCGACTGGCTGGATTCGCACCATCCGCTGCCCAAGGATGGCTGGGTCAAGCTGTTCAAGAAGACCTTCGCCTTCACCGGGGGCGAAATCACCGGCGAGTTCCTGATGAGCACCGGCTACCTGCCGGGCGCCCACGCCGAGACCTGCCCGGTGCATGCGCAGATCCTGCGCCTGGCGCCGCCGTGGCACGCGCGGCCAACGGTTCGTTAACCGGCGCGGCCGACCCTGGCCGCCATGCGCGCGATGCCGATCCTGATGCTGCTCGCGGCCGCGGCCCCGGCCGGGGCGGGAACCCTGGCGGTGACCGCCGATGACTGTGCCCGCGCCGTCCGCCACGAGCCCGGCGGGGGCGTCGCCTACGCGCCCGGCGTCGATGCCTATGGCCGTACCGTCGCGCCGGCGGACCTGGGCGGCGCGCCGCCGCTGCGGGTGAACACCGAGCGGCTGTCCATCCCGATCACGGTCGACCTCGGCCGCCGGATGGGGTTCCGTCCCGGTTCCGCGCCCTACGCGGCGGAGACCTTCGTCGGCATGGTGGAGTACCGCGACGGCCGCTTCTGGTACGACGGCCAGCCGCTGCAGGACGAGGCCGCAGCGGCGCTGCGCGAACGCTGCCGGACGCAGGTTCCGTAACCCTGATCCATCCTTGGCCACGGCGGCGATAAACGGCTAAAGTCGCCCCCGTTTCGCGGCCGCGAGGACGGAATGCGCCTTTCGCAGTACTTCATGCCGACGCTCCGGGAGGACCCGAGCGAGGCCCAGATCGTTTCGCACAAGCTGATGCTGCGCGCCGGCATGGTGCGCCAGGCCAATGCCGGCATCTACTCGTGGCTGCCGCTCGGCCTGCGCGTGCTGCGCCGGGTCGAGCAGATCGTGCGCGAGGAGCAGGACGCGGCCGGCTGCCAGGAGCTGCTGATGCCGACCATCCAGTCGGCCGAATTGTGGCGCGAGAGCGGCCGCTACGACGATTATGGCAAGGAGATGCTGCGCATCCGCGACCGCCACGACCGCGAGATGCTGTACGGCCCGACCAACGAGGAGCTGATCACCGACATCTTCCGCGGCGCTGTGAAGAGCTACCGCGACCTGCCGAAGTTGCTCTATCACATCCAGTGGAAGTTCCGCGACGAGATCCGGCCGCGCTTCGGCGTCATGCGCGGGCGCGAGTTCCTGATGAAGGACAGCTATTCCTTCGATCTCGACTTCGCGGGCGCCAAGCGCGCCTACAACAAGATGTTCGTCGCCTACCTTCGCACCTTCGCCCGGATGGGCCTGAAAGCGATCCCGATGAAGGCCGACCCCGGCGTCATCGGCGGCGACATGAGCCACGAGTTCATCATCCTGGCCGACACCGGCGAGAGCCAGGTGTTCTGCCACCGCGACCTGACCGAGTTCGACGTGCTGGGCACCGACGTCGACTACAGCGCGGACCTGCAGCCGATCGTGGACAAGTGGACCGGCCTCTACGCCGCGACCGACGAGATGCACGATGCGGCGAAGGCGGCTGAGCTCGGCGACAGGCTGGTGACCGCGCGCGGCATCGAGGTCGGCCACATCTTCTATTTCGGCACCAAGTATTCGAAGCCGATGAACGCCGTCGTCGCCGGCCCCGGCGGCGAGCCGGTGGCGGTGGAGATGGGCTCCTACGGCATCGGCGTGTCGCGGCTGGTCGGCGGCATCATCGAGGCCTCGCACGACGACGCCGGCATCGTTTGGCCGGACTCCGTCGCGCCGTTCCGCGCCGGCATCCTCAACCTCAAGCCGGGCGACGCCGATTGCGACCGGCTGTGCGCCGACCTCTACGCGAAGCTCGCGGGCGAGGCGCTCTACGACGACCGCGGCGAGCGCGCCGGGGTGAAGTTCGCCGACATGGACCTGATCGGCTTGCCGTGGCAGCTCGTCGTCGGCCCGCGCGGCGCCAAGGCCGGCATGGTCGAGCTCAAGCGCCGCGCCACCGGAGAGCGCCAGGAGCTTTCGCCCGACGCCGCGCTCGCCCGCGTGCTCGGCTGATCGCCGCCACGATGGCGCCCTAATGCTTCAGTTCTCTCAGGCATGATCTTCTCTTCGTTCGAGCGCATGGTCGCGTGGCGCTATTTGCGGGCACGGCGCGAGGAAGGCTTCGTGTCGGTGATCGTCGGCTTCTCGTTCGCCGGCATCATGCTCGGCGTCGCGACCCTGATCATCGTGATGTCGGTGATGAACGGGTTCCGGGCCGAGCTGCTGGGCCGCATCCTCGGCTTCAACGGCCATATCGGCGTCTATTCGTCGGCCGGCCCGCTCAACGACTTCGATGCGGTCGCGCAGCGGCTGCGCCAGGTGCCCGGCGTCGACGAGGTGACGCCGGTGACCGAAGGCCAGGTGATGGTCAGCGCCAGCGGCATCGCCGCCGGCGCGATGGTGCGCGGCGAACGGCTGGCCGACCTGAAGCGACGCGCGGCGATCGCCGGCAACATCCGCGCCGGCACGCTGGATAATTTCGAGGACGGCGAGCACATCGTGATCGGCGCGCGGATGGCGTTCCGCTTCCGGCTGCAGCCGGGCGATGCGGTGACCCTGATCTCGCCGCAGACTAACACCACCGCGTTCGGCTCGGTCCCGCGCACCAAGACCTATCGCGTCGGCGCGATCTACGAGATTGGCATGTACGAGTACGACAACGCCTTCATCTTCATGCCGCTGAAGGCCGCCCAGCTGTTCTTCCGGACCGGCGAGGGCGTGACCAACCTGGAGCTGCGCCTGGCCAACGCCGACCTCGCGCCCGGCCTGCGCGGGCCGGTGTTCCAGGCCGCCGGCGTGCCGGTGCGGGTGGTCGACTGGCAGCAGTCGAACGCGAGCTTCTTCACCGCGCTCAAGGTCGAGCGCAACGTGATGTTCCTGATCCTGACCCTGATCATCATCGTGGCCGCCTTCAACATCATCTCGGGCATGATCATGATGGTGAAGGACAAGGGCCGCGCCATCGCCATCCTGCGCACGATGGGCGCGACGCGCGGCATGATCATGCGCATCTTCTTCCTGGCGGGCTCGGCGGTCGGCGTCGTCGGCACGCTTGCCGGCTTCGCTCTCGGGCTCGCGTTCGCCGACAACATCGAGACGATCCGGCAGTGGCTGCAGAACCTGACCGGCACCGAACTGTTCGCCGCCGAGATCTATTTCCTGTCGCAGCTTCCGGCCAAGGTGATGATGGGCGACGTGGTCAGCGTCGTCGGAATGTCGCTCGTGCTGTCGTTCCTCGCGACGATCTACCCCGCATGGCGCGCCGCCCGGCTCGATCCGGTGGAGGCGCTGCGCTATGAGTGAGCGCACGGCGCTTGCGCTGCGCGACGTGCGCCGGACGTTCGTGCAGGGAGGGGCGGAAGTCCCGGTGCTGCGGGGCGCGACATTCGCCATCGCACCGGGCGAGATCGTCGCGCTTGTCGGCCCGTCGGGCTCGGGGAAGTCCACGCTGCTCCACATCGCGGGCCTTCTGGAGCACGCCGACGGCGGCGAGGTCGAGGTGGCGGGCGAGCCGTGCAGCCGGCTGTCCGACTCGCGTCGCACGGCGCTGCGCCGCGAGCGGCTCGGCTTCGTCTACCAGTTCCACCATTTGCTGCCGGAGTTCTCCGCGCTGGAGAACGTGGTGATGCCGCAGATGATCGGCCGGCGCCGGCGCGGCGAGGCGCGATCGCGCGCGACCTACCTCCTGGAGAAGGTCGGCCTCAAGCACCGGATGGAGCATCGCCCGGCGCGGCTTTCGGGCGGCGAGCAGCAGCGGGTCGCGATCGCGCGGGCGCTCGCCAACGAACCGCAGGTCCTGCTGGCCGACGAGCCGACCGGCAACCTCGACCAGCGCACTGCCGACATCGTGTTCGACATGCTGGTGGACTTGGTGCGGGTCCACAGGATCGGCGCATTGATCGCCACCCACAACATCGAGCTGGCGGCGCGGATGGACCGCACGCTGCTGCTCGACAAGGGCCTGATCCACGACCATTGATCGCGGAACGGCGGGGCAACACCCGCGAGTTACTGATTCGTTCCGTTTAGCTTTTTTTCATGTTTCGACACGGCTCCCGACCCGGTTTTCCACAATATCGTGCGGACGCCGATTCGCCCGGCGCGCAATGTGGTGGGTTCTTGTTATGTTCCCGCTGACTCGATCCGGGGGGTGTGCCAGGAATCGGGCATGAGCCACGCCGACTTCGTCCATCTCCGGGTCCACTCCGCCTATTCACTGTCGGAGGGCGCGATCAAGGTCGGCGAGCTGGTGGAGCTGTGCCGCCGCCACGCGATGCCGGCGGTCGCCGTCACCGACACCGGCAACATGTTCGGGGCGCTGGAGTTCGCCTCGGCGGCGGCCGCGGCCGGCGTGCAGCCGATCGCCGGGACCCTGCTGGCGGTCGCTCGGCCGCGCAGCGACGGCGGCGCGCGGATCGGGGAGGCGCGGCGCGCGCATCACTACCTGCCGCTCCTCGTGCAGGACGAGGCCGGCTACAAGAACCTGAGCCGGCTGTCGAGCCGGTCCTTCCTGGAAACCCCGCCGGGCGAGACGCCGCACGTCACGCTGGAGATGCTGGCCGAGCACAGCGAGGGCCTCATCTGTCTCGCGGGCGGCCCCGACGGCCCGGTCGGCGGCCTGCTCGCCGAAGGCCAGCGGCCGGCGGCGGAAGCGGTGCTCGACCGCCTGGCGGCGATCTTTCCGGGCCGGTTCTACGTCGAGCTGCAGCGCCACGGGCTCGAGTCCGAGGAGCGCGTGGAGCCGGCGCTGATCGACTGGGCCTACGCCAAGGACCTGCCGCTGGTCGCCACCAACGACGTCTTCTTCGCCGATGCCAGGAAGTACGAGGCGCACGACGTGCTGCTGTGCATCGCCGGCGGCGTGCAGGTGACGGAGAACGAGCGCCGGCGGCTGACACCGGAGCACCGCTTCCGTTCGGCGGCGGAGATGCGCGCGGTGTTCGCCGATCTGCCGGAGGCGTGCGACAACACGCTGGCGATTGCGCGGCGCTGCGCCTACATGCCGAAGAAGAGGAAGCCCATCCTGCCGCCGTTCCCGATCGGCGAGGGGCGCACGGAGGCGGACGCGCTGCGCGAGATGGCGGCGGCGGGCCTGGAGCGGCGCTTCGCCTCGCCCGCGTTCCGGCCCGACCTCGACGCCGCCGGGCGCGACGCGATCCGGCAGACCTATCGCGACCGGCTCGACTTCGAGCTGAACGTGATCAACCAGATGGGCTTTCCCGGCTACTTCCTGATCGTCGCCGACTTCATCCAGTGGACCAAGGCGCAGGGCATCCCGGTCGGGCCCGGCCGCGGCTCCGGCGCCGGCTCGGTGGTCGCGTGGTCGCTCACCATCACCGACCTCGACCCGCTGCGGTTCGGCCTCCTGTTCGAGCGGTTCCTCAACCCCGAGCGCGTGTCGATGCCGGACTTCGACATCGACTTCTGCCAAGACCGCCGCGACGAGGTGATCCGCTACGTGCAGGAGAAGTACGGCGCCGACAAGGTGGCGCAGATCATCACCTTCGGCACACTGCAGGCGCGTGCGGTGCTGCGCGACGCCGGCCGCGCGCTGGGGCTGCCCTACGGCCGTGTCGACCGCATCTGCAAGCTGGTGCCGAACAACCCTGCCAAGCCGGTCAAGCTCAAGGAGGCGATCGAGGGCGAGCCCGAGCTGCAGCGCCAGCGCAAGGAGGACGAGGCGATCGCGCGCCTGATCGACGTCGCGCTGGAGCTGGAGGGGCTGTACCGCCACGCCTCGACCCACGCCGCGGGCGTCGTCATCGGCGACCGGCCGCTGCCCGACTTGGTGCCGCTCTACCGCGACCCGCGCTCGCCGCTCGCCGCGACGCAGTTCTCGATGAAGTACGCCGAGCTGGCGGGCCTGGTGAAGTTCGACTTCCTCGGCCTCAAGACCCTGACCGTGCTGGCGCGCGCGCTGGAGCTGCTGGCCGCGCGGAACGTCCACGTCGATCTCGACAACCTGCCGCTCGACGATCCGGCGACCTACACGCTGTTCAGCCGCGGCGAGACGACCGGGGTGTTCCAGTTTGAAAGCGCCGGCATGCGCGACATGCTGCGCCAGATGAAGCCCGACTGCTTCGAGGACATCATCGCCCTGGTCGCGCTGTACCGCCCGGGCCCGATGGAGAACATCCCGCACTACATCGCGTGCAAGCACGGCAAGGAGAAGCCGGACTACCTGCACCCCAGCCTGGAAGGCATCCTGAAGGAGACCTTCGGGGTGATGATCTACCAGGAGCAGGTGATGCAGATCGCCCAGACGCTGTCCGGCTACAGCCTGGGCGGCGCCGACCTGCTGCGCCGCGCGATGGGCAAGAAGATAAAGGCGGAGATGGACGCCCAGCGCGAGAACTTCGTCCAGGGCGCGGTCGACCGCGGCGTCGATAAGGCGCAGGCGGCGATGATCTTCGACCAGGTCGACAAGTTCGCCGGCTACGGCTTCAACAAGAGCCACGCCGCGGCCTACGCGCTGGTCGCCTACCAGACCGCGTGGCTGAAGGCGAACCACCCGGTCGAGTTCATGGCCGCGTCGATGACGCTCGACCTCGGCAACACCGACAAGCTCAACGTCTTCCGCCAGGAGCTGATGCGCCTGCGCATCCCGCTGCTGGCGCCCGACGTGAACGCATCCGGCGTGGCGTTCACCGTCGAGCCGGCGCGCGCCGGCCAGGCCACCGGCTCGGTCCGCTACGCCCTGGCGGCGATCAAGGGGGTCGGCGCCCAGGCCATGCAGGCGGGCGTCGCCGAGCGGGAGGCGAACGGCCGGTTCGCCGAAACGGCGGACTTAGTCACCCGGCTGGGTAACAAGG
>JBFWQM010000106.1:0-16732 GCA_050249455.1 Rhodospirillaceae bacterium
GCCGGGATCGAGGTCGTCTACGGCCCCGGCAAGCACCCGCCGTCGAACAGCATCTTCCTCTACTTCCTCGACCCCGACGGCATGTCGATGGAATACAGCTTCGGCATGGAGGAGTTCCCCGAGCACGGCCCGCGCAAGCCGCGGCTGATGGAGCCGGTGCAGGCCTCGCTCGACGCCTGGGCCAGCCCGCGCGACCCGCGCTTCGC
Organism: Rhodospirillaceae bacterium; assembly: GCA_050249455.1. Classification (GTDB taxonomy): domain Bacteria; phylum Pseudomonadota; class Alphaproteobacteria; order MPNO01; family VGEU01; genus JBFWQM01. The sequence continues at coordinate 207 of JBFWQM010000106.1, forward strand.
CACCGGCGGCGTCGTCGAGCCGATGCCGGCGCCCAACGCGCCGCGGGTTTCGGTCTCAATGGGAGAATAGCTCAGGCGCCGCGCGGGCCGAACAGGATGATGCCCGCCCCGACCAGGCACAGGGCGGCGCCCGCGGCGTCCCAGCGGTCGGGGCGCAGTCCTTCGACCGCCCACAGCCACGCCAGCGACGCGGCGATATAGACGCCGCCATAGGCCGCGTAGGCTCGGCCGGCGGCGTCGCCCTGCACCCAGGTCAGCGCCCAGGCGAACAGCATCAGCGAGGCCACCCCCGGCACGATCCACCACGCGGGTTTGCCGAGCTTCAGCCACGCCCAGAACGCGAAGCAGCCGGCGATCTCGGCGACGGCGGCGACGGCGTAGGCGCCGAGCGACTTCATCGCGCGAGGGCGAGCACGGTGCGCGCCAGCGCAATGCGGTCGTCGAGCGAGCGCATCACCGTCGGCGCGACTGCGACGCGCGGCCCGCTGATGTCGGCCGCCGCCGCGGCGTCGGCGCTGTCGACCACCAGGACGTCGATCAGGTCGCCGTAGTGCGCGGCGATGCCGGCCGACGACACCGGCAGGCCCATGGTGCGCATCATCGCCGCCAGCGGCCCCTTGACCGCCTGGCCGCCGACCAGCGGCGACACCGCGACGACCGGGCAACGGCGGCGGCGCAGCGCCGCACCGAGGCCGGCGACGCCGACGATCGGGTCGATGCTGGTGAACGGGTTCGACGGGCAGACGATCACGCACGACGCGCGCGCCAGCGCATCGAGCGCGGCGGGGCAGGGGCGGGCGGCCGCGATGCCGTCGTAGCGGAAGCCGGCGACCGCCGGCTCGGCGCGCAGCCGCACGAGGTAATCCTGGAACGGCAGGTCGCCGCGGTCGGTGACGACGGTCGTGCGCACCGCATCGTCGCTCATCGGCACGATGCGCGCGGCGACGCCAAGGCGGCGGCGGAAGTCGTCGGTGATCGCGCTCAAGGTCTCGCCAGCGGCGAGGCGGCGGGTGCGCTCGACGTGGGTGGCGAGGTCGCGGTCGCCGAGCCGGAACCACGTCTCGCCGCCGAGCCGGCCGACCGCCTCCAGGAAATGCCAGGTCTCGTCCTTCAGGCCCCAGCCGGTGTCCGGGCTGGCGATGCCGGCCAGCGTGTATGTGACGGTGTCGATGTCGGGGGAGACATGCAGGCCGAGGTGGACGAAGTCGTCGGCGGTGTTGACGACGACGGTCAGGTCGTCGGTCACGCGCGACAGGCCCAGCGCCAGCTTCGCGCCGCCGACCCCGCCGGCAAGGGCGACGACGGTCATGGCCGGGCATCGCCTTTGCGGACGCGCCCCCTCCCCCCAACCCCCTCCCACGAGGGGAGGGGGAATAAGAAAGCCCCCTCCCCTCGTGGGAGGGGGTTGGGGGAGGGGGCGTCTCCGGGTCCGGTCACCTGAAAAGATCCAGTTCCAACGGCCGCACCAGGTCCCGCGCGGTGCCGTCCCCATCGGGCAGCGCGAGCCCGCGGACGTGGACGACGGGCCGTCCCTCGTCGGCCTGCCCCATCAGCAGCGACGCGGCGGCGGCGATCTCGTCGGCCAGCGCTACGGTCGTCACCTGGAGCGGCCGTCCGTTCATGTCGGGCCGCCCGCGCAGGTCGAGCAGCGCCGGCAATCCGGCCGCACCGATGCACAGGCCGACCGTGCCGTTGCGCCACGCGCGCCCGACGCTGTCGATTACCAGCACCGCGCCGGCGGCGCCGAGGCCGGCCCGGATCGCCGCGGCGCTGCGGTCGGGATCGACCGGCAGCAGCAGCACGCTGCCGTCGTCGTCGACGTTCGACACATCGATTCCCGCATTCGCCATGACCAGGCCGAGGCGATGGCGAACGATGATCAAGCCCGGCCGGGTGCGCACGACCTCCGCCGCCTCCGACAGGATCAGCTCGACCAGCCGCGGGTCCTTGTCCGCCTCGCGGGCCAGCCGCGCGGCGCGCGCCGACGGCGTCACCTCGGCGAGGCGGACGCTGCGGCCTTCGGCCTTGGAGACGATCTTCTGCGCCAGCACCAGCGCGTCGCCCACTCGCAGGTCGAGCCCGGCGCGCGCCAGCGCCTCGCGGCACAGCGCGGCAAGGTCGTCGCCCGCGCGCACCCGCGGCACGCCGGGCAGGGCGGTCAGCGCGACCTGTGCGCTCACGCCTTGGTTTCGCCGACGATGCGCAGGCCGGCGCCGGCGATCTTGTAGCGCCGGTTGATCGCAATCAGCACCGCCGTCAGGCTCTCCGCCGCCACCGCGTTGGCGAGCACGCCGGCGTGCCAGCCCTTCATGCCGGCGGCGGCGGCGAGCCCGATCACCGTCTCTCGCGCGGCGACGTCGTTGCCGCACACCAGCACATCGCAGTCGATCGCGTGGTCGAGGTCCTGAAGATGCTGCGCCGAGACGTTCTGGAACGCCGACACCACCTTTACGCCGTCGCCCAGGATCGCCTGCGCCGCCTGCGCCGCCGAGCCGGCCGGCGGCAGGTGGACGCGCGAGACCTGCGGCGGCTGCAGCGGCACCGTGACGTCGACCACGATCTTGCCCTGCACGACGTCCCTGATGTCGTGCAGCGTGGGCTCCTGCGCCGCGAACGGCACGGTCACGACGACGATGTCGGCGTTATGTGCCGCACCCCGGTTGTCGGCCGCGAGTATGGCCGCATCAGGCAGCCGTTCGAGCAACAGCTCGGCGGCGATCTGCGCCTTGTCGGCGGTGCGCGAGCCGATGGCGACCGGATAGCCGGCCTTGGCCCAGCGCAGCGCGAGCCCCGCGCCCAGCGCGCCGGTACCGCCGACGATGGCGAGCCGGGTCGCGGCGGTCATGACGCGGCCGCTGCCGCCTTGCGCGGCGGCGTCTGAACGACCGGCGCAAGCGGCGCGGCGGCATAGGACGCGGCGCGGCGCAGCGCGTCCGGCACGCCGTAGAGTGTGGTGCGCTGGCGCGGCGCGCGGCCGGCGGCGTCGATCAGCGCGTCCATCTCCGCCGGCGGCAGCTCCTGGCCGTGCTGCGTGCCGGCGGCGCGCGAGATGCTCTCGTTCATCAGCGTGCCCCCCAGGTCGTTGACGCCGGCGGCGAGGCAGGCGGCGGCGCCGTCGCGGCCCATCTTCACCCACGACACCTGGATGTTCGCGATCAGCGGATGCAGCACGATGCGCGCGACGGCGTGCATCAGCACCGCCTCGCGGAACGTCGGGCCGCGCCGCGCGCCGCCCTTGAGCGCGATCGGCGCCTCCATGTGGACGAAGGGCAGCGGCACGAACTCGGTGAAGCCGCCGGTGCGCGCCTGCACCGCGCGCAGGCGCAGGAGATGGCGCGCCCAGTGGACCGGCCGCTCCATGTGGCCGTACATCACCGTCGCGGTGGTGCGGATGCCCAGGTCATGCGCCGTCTCCACCGTCGACAGCCACTCGGCAGTCGAGAGCTTGTCCGGGCACAGCACGGCGCGCACCTCGTCGTCGAGGATTTCGGCGGCGGTGCCGGGCAGCGAGCCGAGGCCGGCGGCGCGCAGGTCCTTCAGGAACGCCGCGACCGGCATGCCGAGCGTGCGCGCGCCCTGCGTCACCTCAAGCGGCGAGAAGGCGTGGACGTGCATGCCGGGCAACGCCGTCTTCACCGCCTCGCAGATCGCGAGGTAGGTGCGTCCGGTGTAGTCGGGATGGATGCCGCCCTGCATGCACACCTCGGTCGCGCCGCGCGCCCAGGCCTCCTCGGCGCGGCGCACGATCTCCGCGATGTCGAGGTCGTAGGCGGCGCCGCGCAGGTGGGCGTGGCCGCGCCCCTTGGAGAAGGCGCAGAACGCGCAGCGGTAGCTGCACATGTTGGTGTAGTTGATGTTGCGGTTCACGACATAGCCGACCGTGTCGCCGCACACATCTTTGCGCAGCGCGTCGGCGGCGGCGCACACCGCGGCGAAGTCGTCGCCGCGCGCCGCGAACAGCCGCTCGACGTCGCGCTCGCCGGGCACGACCCCGGCCGCAACCATGTCCAACACGTCGGCGACCGCGGGCAGCGGCGCCGCGCCGGCACGCGGCAGGGCAGGGGCCTTCATCGCCATGCCGGGCGACCAGTCGCCGTCGCGCGCGAGGCCGTCCGCGGCGGCGGCGCGGCGCACGTCGGGCGCCAGCGCGCGGTCGACCCAGCGGCCGGCGTCCTGCACGTAGGACGGATAGATCGCGAGGCGCTCGACCAGTCGCTTGCCGGCCGCGCGGGTCGCGTCGGCGAGCGCCGCGATCGCCGGCCACGGCGCCTCCGGGTTGACGTGGTCAGGGGTCACGGGCGACACGCCGCCCCAGTCGTTGATGCCGGCCGCGACCAGTTGCGCCAGCGCGCCGGGGCTGAGGTTGGGCGGCGCCTGGATATTCATCGCGGGGCCGAACACCAGCCGCGCCGCGGCGACCGTCCAGGCGAGGTCGTCGGCGTCCGGCTCCGCCGCGCCGGCCATCTGCGTGTCGGGCTTGGCGCGGAAGTTCTGGACGATGATCTCCTGGATGTGGCCGTGCGCGCGGTGGGCCCCGCGCAGCACGAACAGCGCGTCGAGCCGCTCCGCGCGCGTCTCGCCAATGCCGATCAGGATGCCGGTGGTGAACGGCACCGCCTGCTCCCCGGCCAGCCGGATCGTCTCAAGCCGCGCGGCCGGGTGCTTGTCGGGCGAGCCGTAATGAGGGCCGCCGGGCGCGCACAGCCGCTCCGCCGCGCTCTCCAGCATGATGCCCTGCGACACCGAGACCTTGCGCAGCCGCGCGATCTCGTCCGCCTTCATCAAGCCCGGGTTGACGTGGGGCAGGAGGCCGGTCTCGGCCTTCACCAGCGCCGCCATCTCGACCAGGTAGTCGATCGTCGTCGCGTGCCCGAGCGCCGCCAGCGCCTCGCGCGCCGCGCGGTAGCGCAGCTCCGGCTTGTCGCCCAGGGTGAACAGCGCCTCGCGGCAGCCGGCGGCGGCGCCGGCGCGCGCAATGGCGAGCACGTCCTCGGGCGACAGGTAGGCCGGCTCGCCGGCGCGCGGCGGATGGGCGAAGGTGCAGTAGCGGCAGACATCGCGGCACAGCCGGGTGAGCGGGATGAACACCTTGCGCGAATACGACACGACGTCACCGTGGCCGTCGTCGCGCAGCCGCGCCGCGGCGGCCATGAGCGCGTGCAGCGGCGCCTCGCACAGCCAGGTGCGCAGCGCCGTGTCGTCGCTACCGTCGAGAAGGGCCGCCTCGCCGTCCATTTTGCAGGCTCTTAGCACGCCGCCGGTCGGACGGAAACGCGATTGATGGCAGCCGGCTTTGCCGGGATAGTACCGCCCGCGCGGGAGAAGGAGCGTTCGGCATGGCGGTACGGCGGGTGGCGGTTCTGGGCGCGGGGCACGGCGGCTGCGCGGCGGCAGCCGACCTTGGCGCGCGCGGGTTCGAGGTGCGGCTCCAGGCGCGGCGACCCGAGACCCTGGCGCCGATCCGCGAGCGCGGCGGCGTCCTGGCGCGCGGCATCCACGAGGGGCTGGTGCCGGTCGCGCTGACCACCACCGACGTGGCGGAGGCGGCGGAGGGCGCCGACCTGATCATGCTGGTGGTGCCGTCGGTGGCACACGAGCCCTATGCCCAGGCGCTCAAGCCGCTGCTGACGCCCGACCGGCCGGTGTTCCTCAACCCCGGACACACCGGCGGCGGGCTGCATTTCGTCAACGAGCTGCGCCGCGCCGGCTACCGCGACCCGGTGCAGACCTGCGAGACCCTGACCCTGACCTATATCTGCCGGATGGAGGGGCCGGCCACGGTCGGCATCTACAGCTATACGAAGAACCTCAAGTTCGCCGCCTTCCCCGGCCGCAATGCCGAGGCGCTGTATGCGCTGCTGAAGCCGCTGTACCCGGAGATCGTCCTGGCGTCGTCGGTCATCGAGACGGCGCTGTCCAACATCAATGCGATCTTCCATCCGCCCGGTATGCTGATGAACGCCGGCTGGATCGAGCACACCGGCGGCGACTTCCTGTTCTACAAGGAGGGCATCACCCCGGCGGTCGGCAAGGTGACCGCGGCGATCGACGCGGAGCGGCTGGCGGTGGCGCGCGCGCTCGGCGTGCCGGCGACGCCGTTCCTCGAGGTTTTCCACAACGCCGGCCTGACCACCGAGGCGGCGATGCGGTCGGGCGACATCAGCCGCGCCTGCAAGGAGAGCGCGCCCAACGCGACCCTGCGCAGCCCGCCGTCGCTCGACCACCGCTACGTGCACGAGGACATCGGCTACGGCCTGGTGCCGATCGCGGCGCTGGCCCGCCTCGCCGGCGTGCCGACCCCCGCCATCGACGCCCACATCGTGCTGCTGTCCGCCGCCATGGCCATCGACTACGCGGCGACCGGCCTGACGCTGGACAGGATGGGCCTCGCCGGCAAGGACCCGCGTGCGCTGCTCCGCTTCGTGCACGAAGGCGCATAAGGCGCGAGGGGCGGCTTCCCGCCGAGACGCTAGGGGTGGGTCGTGGGACCCACCCCTACGGTGCGTCAAGGCCGGTATGGGAGGGGGTATTCACCGGCGCCCGACCGCGTCAGGAGGCCTGGATCGTCGGGGGACATCCAGGCTCCTGTCCGCCCCGCCAGCGACTCGATTGGGGGTCATGTCGATGGAGGACGGAACACACGCGTCGCTGCCGCACGACGGCATAGTAGAATTATTCCGGGATGTCGCGCAACGCAGGTTCCGCAACGATCCCGATCGGAATCAGCACGCTATTTCAAGGCTGTCCGTGTCGCGGCCGCGGAACGGGCCACGGCGTTGCCTATTTTTTGTGCGCGGCTGCGTTGGGCCAAAGCCCATGCCTTGTCGATGGCGGGGATTGCGGACAGGATGCCGGCCAGGCCGGAAGTCGCGCCGGGCCAAGCCCGTAGGGAGACCGCGATGAAGCGCAGCACGAACCGCATCCTGACCACCCATGTCGGCAGCCTGATCCGGCCCGCCGACCTCCAGGCCCACCTGCGCGCCAAGCAGTCGGGACAGGGGTTCGACAAGGCGGCCTACGACCGCTGCCTCAGGGATTCGGTCGCCGACGTGGTGCGCGAGCAGGCGGCGCACGGGGTGGACGTCGTCAGCGACGGCGAGTTCGGCAAGTCGATCAGCTGGGCGCAGTATTTGCTGGAGCGGCTGTCGGGCTACGAGCGCCGGCCGATCAAGCCGGGCAACAACCCGTGGGCGCGCGGCGCCGACCGCGAGCGGTTCGCCGAGTTCTACGCCGAGCTCGACGCCCGCGAGGCGCCGGCCACCAGCATGGAATCGGTGGTGGTGGGCCCGGTCGCCTATACCGGTCAGTCCGAGCTCGCCCGCGACATCGAGAACTTCAAGGCCGCGCTGCAGGGCGTGAAGGTGGAGGACGCCTTCATGCCGGTCGCCGCCCCGGCCTCCGTCATCCCCGACCGGCGCAACGAGTACTACAAGTCCGACGAGGACCTGCTGCAGGCGATCGCCGAGGCGATGCGCGTCGAATACAAGATGATCACCGACGCCGGCCTGCTGGTGCAGGTCGACGACGCCCGCGCCGCCGTGACGTTCGACCGGATGGTGCCGCCCGGCACGATGGCCGACTACCGCAAATGGGTAGCGATGCACATGGAGGCGCTCAACCACGCGCTGCAGGGCATCCCGGAGGAAAAGGTCCGCTACCACGTGTGCTGGGGCAGCTGGCCGGGGCCGCACACCACCGACGTGCCGCTGAAGGACATCGCCGACCTGATCCTGGGCGTGAAGGCGGGCGCCTACGTGATCGAGGGCGCCAACCCGCGCCACGAGCACGAATGGGCGGTGTGGCAGGACGTCAAGCTGCCGCCGGGCAAGGTACTGATCCCCGGCGTCATCAGCCATGCCACCAACGTCGTCGAGCACCCCGAGCTGGTTGCGCAGCGCCTCGTCCGGCTCGCCAAGCTGGTCGGGCGCGAGAACGTCATCGCCGGCACCGACTGCGGCTTCGCCCAGAGCCCGTTCTACCGCCGCGTCCACCCCTCGATCATGTGGGCCAAGCTGGAGGCCCAGGCCGAAGGGGCGAAGCTCGCGACCAAGGCGCTGTGGGGGTAGGCTACCCCGGCATCCGTGCGGCGGCGTCACCTCCTCCCAACCCTCCCCCGTCGAGGGGGAGGGCTGCTTCTCCCCCTCCCCTCGCGGGAGGGGGGTGGGGGAGGGGGCCTCTCCGTGCGCAAGTCCCAAGTCGCACCAGGGTGACGCCATGACCGTCCGCATCGGGGTAAGCTTCGACGGGTTCGAGCCGTTCGGCGAGGCGCTGGAGACGGCAAAGGCCGCGGCGGCCGCCGGGGCGAAGAGCCTGTGGATGGCGCAGCACCTCGGCTACCGCGACGCGATGGTCTCCTGCATGGCGTTCCTGATGGCAACGGGCGATGCGGTGGTGGTGCCGACCGCGGTCAGCCCCTACGTCACCCATCCGACGCCGCTCGCCATGATGCTGGCGACGATGGCGGAGGCGGCGCCCGGCCGGGTCGCGGTGGCGCTCGGCACCGGCAACCCGCTGTTCCTCAAGGAATCGGGCGCCCAGGTGGTCAAGCCGCTGAAGGCGATGCGCGAGTTCATCGCCTGCCTGAACAGCCTGTGGTCGGGCCAGCCGGCGCATGTCGCGGGCGAGCTTTTCCGGCTCGACGGCGCGCGCATGGCGTTCGCGCCGCCGGCGCCGGTGCCGGTCTACGTCGCGGCGATGCGCGAGCAGATGATGCGCCTCGGCGGGCGCAGCGCCGACGGGGTCGTGCTGTCGGCAGGGGTGTCGGCCGGGTTCTCCGCGGTCTCGCTCGGCTGGGCGCGCGACGGCGCGGCGGCGGCGGGACGCGATCCGGCCAAGGTGCGCGCGGCGGCCTATCTCTACACCGCGATCTCGGAGGATGGGCGCAAAGCGGTCGACCTGCTGCGCGGCAAGCTCGCCTTCCTGTTCCGCAACCAGCACCTCGCCGAAAACATCGCCCATTCCGGCCTGCCGATCGACCAGCCGGCGATCATCGAGGCGGTGGCCCGTCGCGACGCGGCCGCCGCGTCGGCGCTGGTGCCCGGGGAGGCCGTGGAAGCGTTCGCCGTCGGCGGCACGCCGCGCCAGGCCCGCGACCGGCTGGAGGCCTATATCGCCGCGGGGGTCGAGGAGCCGGTGCTCGTCGTCCTCGGCGACGCGGAAAGCCGCCGGCTGGCGCTCGAACTGGTGCGCGACTTCGCCTGACGGACGCCCCGCAAGGGGCAGCGTCATGCGCTGGCAGTATATCGGACCGCGAAGCTTTGCGCTGTTGCATTGCAGCAAGGGGCGTATGGTCCGCCGCCGTTTGCCGGACCCGTCGTGCCGGCGCTGGGGCTGAGGACAACAATGTCCACTGACAAGACGCCGGCCGCCGCCGGGCATCCGCCCGCAGCCGGCGACGCGCCGACGGGCATGACCGCGCCGGCGGGACGCCGGTTCTGGATCCTCACCTTGGGCTGCATCGGCGTCGTCTACGGCGACATCGGCACCAGCCCGCTCTACGCGATGCGCGAGGCCCTGGCGCACGCGGCCGACGACGGCGTGACCCGGGAGGAGGTGCTCGGGGTGGCCTCGCTGCTGCTGTGGGCGCTGATCCTGATTGTCACGGTCAAGTACGTGCTGTTCATAATGCGCGCCGACAACCGCGGCGAGGGCGGGACGCTGTCGCTGATGGCGCTGGCGCAGACCGGCATGGGGCGGCGCGGTGCCGGGGTGTTCGTCCTCGGCATCGCCGGCGCAGCGCTGTTCTACGGCGACGCGCTGATCACGCCGGCGATCTCGGTGCTGTCGGCGGTAGAGGGCCTCAAGATCGTCACGCCGGTGTTCGACCCCTATGTCCTGCCGATCGCGCTCGCCATCCTCGTCGTGCTATTCGCGGTGCAGCGCCGCGGGACGGAGGCGGTGGCGGCGTGGTTCGGGCCGATCACCGTCGTCTGGTTCGTGGCGATGTCGGCGACCGGCATCCTCCACCTCGGCGACGACCCGGAGATCCTGGCCGCCTTCAACCCGCTGCATGCGCTGCGCTTCGTCGGCGACCATGGCCTGATCGGCTTCATCGTGCTCGGCTCGGTGTTCCTCGCCGTCACCGGGGTCGAGGCGCTCTATGCCGACATGGGCCATTTCGGGCGCGGGCCGATCCGCTTCGCCTGGCTGTGGTTCGTGTTTCCCGCGCTGGCGCTGAACTACCTGGGGCAGGGCGCCTTCGTGCTGGCGAACCCGGAAGGCATGGCCAACCCATTCTTCCTGATGTGCCCGGACTGGGCGCTGATCCCGATGGTCGTGCTGGCCACCATGGCGACGGTGATCGCCAGCCAGGCGGTGATCAGCGGCGCTTTCTCGCTGACCCGCCAGGCGATCCAGCTCGGCCTGCTGCCGCGGTTCGAGATCCGCCACACCTCGGAGACCGAGGCGGGGCAGATCTACATGCCGCGGGTCAACTTCCTGCTGCTCGGCGGCGTCCTGCTGCTGGCGGTGCTGTTCAAGAGCTCCTCGGCGCTGGCCTCCGCCTACGGCATCGCGGTGACCGGCACGATGGTGGTCACCACCTGCCTCGCCTTCGTGGTGGCGTGGAAGTGCTGGCACTGGCCGCTGTGGCTGGCGGCGCTGGTGTGCGGCGCCTTCCTGGCGATCGACATCGCGTTCCTGCTCGCCAACCTGCTCAAGTTCCTCGACGGCGGCTACGTGCCGCTGCTGCTGGCCGGCTTCCTGATGGTGGCGATGTGGACGTGGACGCGCGGCACCCGCATCCTGTTCGAGAAGACGCACCGCGCCAGCGTCGCGCTCGCCGACCTCGGCGCGCTGCTCGCGCGCAATCCGCCGCACCGGACGCCGGGCACGGCAGTATTCCTCACCAGCGACCCCGACATGGCGCCGATGGCGCTGATGCACAACCTCAAGCACAACAAGGTGCTGCACGAGGCCAACGTCATCCTCACCGTGCGCACCGACACGGCGCCGCGGATCGACCCGGAGCAGCGCATCAGGATCGAGGCGGTCGATGCCGACTTCACCCGCATCGCGCTGACGTTCGGCTACATGGAGACGCCGCACGTGCCGGCGGCGCTGGCGCAGTGCCGCAAGCTCGGGCTCCGGTTCGACATCATGTCGACGTCGTTCTTCCTGGGCAAACGCTCGATCAAGCCCGCGGCAGACGTCGGCATGCCGCTGTGGCAGGACCTGCTGTTCGTCTCGATGGTGCGCGGCGCGGCAAACGCGACCGACTTCTACCACATCCCGTCGGGCCGGGTGGTCGAGATGGGGCAGCAGATCACAGTGTGAGCGCCGCTGCTGGATGCCTCACCCGATCACGAACAGCCTGTCGGTGTCCGTCACGTCCGACAGCAGCTCCGACCCGGTCGGCGTGACCCGCACCATGTCCTTGAGCTGCATGCCGAAGCCGAGCCCGGTGCGGTAGACCAGGGGCTCGATGCCGAGCACCATCTCGGCTTCCAGCGGCGTGTCGGAGTACTTGCCGAGATAGGGCTCCTCGTGCAAATGCAGCCCGATGCCGTGGCCGACGAAGGAGATCGGCGGCAGGCCGAGCTCGCCGAACTTCTTCAGGAACGCCTCGTAGACCGCGCGGCTCGACGCGCCCGGCTTGATCATGTCGAGGACGAGGTACTTGCAGGCGACCAGGTTGGCGTAGATGCGCTCGGCCTCCGGCGGCGCCTTTCCGACCACGGCGGTGCGGCACACGCCGGCGTGGTAGCCGCCGATCAGCGAGAAGATCTCGACCCGGCACACGTCGCCCGCCTGCAGCACGCGCTCGCTGGGACCGACATTGGGCAGCTGGCTGCGCTCGCCGGTGGCGACGATCATCAGCTTGAACTGCTCGGTACCCTGCTCGTAGACGCTGCGGGTCAGCGCCGCCGCCATGTCCATCTCGGTCGAGCCCGCCTTCACCGCGCGGAAGCAGTCGCCGATCGCCTTGTCGGCGATCCGCGACAGCCGGCGCAGCAGGTCGATCTCGGCCGGGGTCTTGAGCTGGCGCATCCGGTCGAACAGCCTCTGCGCCGGCACGATCGCCGCGCGCGGCAGCCGCGCCGCCAGCGCCGTGTAGTCGCCGGCCGGCAGGTAGTCGAACTCGATGCCGATCTTGGCGCCGGCCAGGCCCATGTCTTTGAGCAGCGCGGCGAGGGCCTCCATCGGGCTGTCGGTGAACTCGCCCCAGATGCGGATGTCGAGGCCGGGCAGGCGCTGGCGGACCGTCGTCTCCTCCATGTCCACCGCGACCATCGCGGTGCGGCCGTCGGCGGTCACCACCGTCATCGCGTGGCGCCAGCGCATCAGCGGCTGCGACGGCACCACGAAGCCGGTCGCGTAGGCGACGTTCTCCGGCGAGATCGCGACCAGGGCATCGAGCCCGGCATCCTTCATCGCCGCGCGCTGCTTGGCGATCACGTCCTGACGCATTGTCCTGCTTCCCCTCAGTCCTGCACGCGGTAGCGCGCGATCTTGGCCTCGTCTACCTCGATGCCCATGCCCGGCGCGGTCGGCACCGCGACGGTGCCGTCCCGGTAGTCGAACGGCGCGCGGATCAGGTCGTCCTTGTAGTAGATACCGCCGACCTGCCCCGACTGGAACTCCGCCGGGGTCGACACCGGCACGACGCAGGACAGGGTCACCGCCGGCGCCGCGGCGGCGAGGTGCAGGTTGGCCAGGTTGCCGACGCCGGTCTCGACCGAGCCGTTGACGTTGCAGCGCAGCCGTGCTGCCTGCGCCACCGCCGCGACCTCCATCGCGCAATAGAGGCCGCCCGGCTTGGTGGTGTAGATCGAGACGATGTCGATGTGGCGGCGCTCGGCGATCTCCAGCACGTCGCGCGCCGACCAAGCGCTCTCGTCGCACATCACCGGCGTGTCGATGGCGCGCGCCACCTCCGCCACCCGGTCGATGCCCTCGACCGGCTGCTCGGCGTATTTCAGCCGGCACGGCTCCATCGCCTTCAGGGTGCGGATCGCCTCATGCGGGGTTGCGTAGCCGCAGTTGGCGTCGACGCAGAGGTCGACCTCGGGGCCAACCGCCTCGCGCACCTTGTGCACGATCTCGACGTCGCGCGCCGGCTCGACGCCGACCTTGATCTTGATCGTCCGGATGCCTTCCTTGGCCACCAGCCGGCATTCCGCCACCGCCTCGTCGATGGCCAGGAGGCCTATCGAGTGGGTGACGGGAATGCGGTCGCGCACCCGGCCGCCCAGCAGCACGTGCACCGGCACGCCGAGCGTCCGGCCGGCGAGGTCATAGGCGGCCATGTCGACCGCCGACTTGGCGTAGGGCCAGCCCTTGATGACGGCGTCCATGCGACGGTGGATGTCGGCCATGTTGGCCGCCTCGGCGCCAGCGACCGCGGGCGCCAAATAGCGCTCGATCACCAGCCGCGTCGTCGCCGGGCTCTCGCCGAAATAGCGGCCGAAATCGCCGCCCCAGTCTTTCAGCGCCGGCGCCTCGCCCCAGCCGACCATCCCGTTTTCGCCGGTCATGCGCACCAGCACGTAGCTGCCGATCGGCTCGGTCAGGCCGGTCCATTTGTGCTCGCGCCGGGTCGGCAGCGCGATGTGGACGACCTCGATCTCCTTGATGCGCGTCATGGGGCCCGTTCGCCGGTGAAGCCGTTTCCTTAGCACATCGTGTTGCGCCGGTCGCCCGGCTCCGACACACTGCCGCAATGACGGAAGGGGCCAAGCGCGGCTACCACGACATCGGCGGAATGGCGGGCGGCCCGGTCGACCGCGTGGCGAAGGCCGCGCCGCGCTGGTCGCAGCTGATCGACGTGATCCGCGAGCGGTCGCGCGCCGTCAGCCTGCACGAGCAGCGGCGCAAGATCGAGGAGATGGGGCCCGCGCTCTACGACTCGCTCGGCTACTATGAAATCCGGGCGCTTGCGGTGAAGCGGCTGCTGATCGAGAAAGGCGTGCTCGGCGAGGCCGAGCTGGATGCGCGGATGGAGCGCATCCGCGCCCAACAGCGACAGGGAGAGTGAGCATGGCGCGCGACTTCGAGGACCACTGCTGGCAGGACCTCGTGACGCCGGAGATCCTCGAGACCTACCGGGCCTATCACCGGCCGGTGAAGGTCGGCGACCGGCCGGCGCTGCTCGCCATCGACCTCTACAACCTCGCCTATCGCGGCGGTGCGAAGCCGCCGTACGCGCTGCAGAAGGACCATCCGTCGAGCTGCGGCGTGTACGCCCACGACGCGATCGCGCCGACCCAGCGGCTGTTCGCCGCCGCGCGCGCCGCCGGCCTGCCGGTGCTCTACACCACCAGCCCGCCGCGCAGCGGCGCGATCGTCGCGACCAACCGTCAGGTCGGCGTCGGGCAGGGCGACGACACAGACATCTACCCGGCGTTCAAGCCCGAGGCCGACGACATCGTGGTGGTGAAGGAGCGGGCGAGCGCATTCTTCGGCACGCCGCTGGTCGCGCACCTGAACCGGCTCGGCATCTCCAGCCTGATCGTGTGCGGCGAGAGCACGTCGGGCTGCGTGCGCGCCTCGACGGTGGACGCCTATTCGCACGGCTACCACGTGACGGTGGTGGAGGAGTGCGTCTACGACCGCAGCCCGCTGTCGCACAAGGTCAACCTGTTCGACATGCACCACAAATACGCCGACGTCATGGGCGTGGACGAGGTGGTCGCCCACCTCGAGTCCGTGCGCGGGCGCAACGCGACGGCGGCCTAATTTTTTCTGGCGGTCGTTCTCCGGCTTGACCGGAGAACCCATCCGCCGTGTGGGCCCTCCGGTCAAGCCGGAGGGCGACACGTTGTCGGGGACGAGGGCCTAGACGAACATCGCGACGATCAGCAGCGAGCTCGCCACCGCGGCGATGGCGGAGCCGACGTTGACCTTGTGGTGGATGCGCCTGGCGCGCTCGCGGCGGAGGTCGAGGATCTTGGACGCCATGCTGGCCTCCTCCAGCGCCTTGCGGCGCTGCTCGCGCTCCTTCAGGGTCGTCTCCAGGAGCTCGACCCGGCGCGCGATCAGCGTACGCAGCTCCTCCGGCGACATCTTGACGAGCTTCTCGGCGCCGCCGCGCACCTCGGCCATGAACTGGTCGGCGTCGGCGATCGGCGGCTCGGCCTGGCTGCGGCCCATGATGTCGGCGGTTGCGGTGGCCATCTTCCTCTCCTCGTGGCTTGAAGAACCCGCCACAGACAAAGCACGCCGGATGCCAACAGCATCGGCGTGATTTATCAATAACTTGAGGGGAATGCCGGCAGCCTTTGCCGCCGCGTTCCTGCCGGCCCGGGACAAACCGGACCGGCAAGTTGTGCCGCCTCAGCCCTTGGGCAGGGCGGCGAGCTTCGCGGCCTTGGCCTCCAGGCGCTGCTTCTGGCGGTCGAGGTCGACGACGAAGCGGACGTGGGTGCACTTGCCGACCGTGTCGATCGGGTCGCGCACCGCGCAGTCGAAGCTGACGCGGCGGCCCTCGATCCCGGCCACGGTGGCGGTCACCTCGACCCAGGAATCCAGGAGGGTGGCGCCGAGGTGGTCGAGCTCGACCCGCGCGCCGACCGAGTTCTCGCCGGCATCGAGGTGCTCCTCCAGGAAGTCGCGGCAGGTGCGCTCGATGTCGCGCAGCATCATCGGCGTGGCATAGACCCGCATCGCCTCGCCCATGAAGCCGATGGTGCGGTCGCGGTCCACCGTGTAGCGGCGGGTGACGGTCATGCCGGGGGTCAGTGTCGGTTTCATCGCGGGTCCCTGGTTGCTGCCGCAGGTTTATCGTCGCCGCGGCGGGGCGGCAAGCCGGGTTGGCGCGGGCGGCGCCCGCCGCTAGGCTGGCGCCTTCACGCACCGATCCGGGGGAACGATGAGGGCCACGCTCCGCGCCGCCACGATCGCCGTCGCCGCGCTCATCTCCACGGCCGCGGCCGCCCAGGCGCCGGCCGTCCGAGACACGCCGCTCGGCCGCCTGGTGGCCGCGATGCCGCCGGGGACGTGGCTGGAGCTGCCGGCGAAGAACCGCATCTCGGACGTCTATCCTTCGGGGAACGGACACCCCGCCTGGGGGGTCTTGGGGCCGATGGGGGTGGTGCGGGCGTGGGGCGGCGGCGCGGTCGGCGACGGCAAGCTGTTCGTGTGGGGCGGCGGCCACCACGACTACGGCGGCAACGAGATGTACGCCTTCGACCTCGCCACCCTGACGTGGTCGCGGCTGACCGACCCCAGCCGCTACACCGCCGACTGCAGCTCGGGGACTATGTGCAACACCACGGACGGCACGCCCACCTCGGTCCATTCCTATGACGGCATCGAATGGCTGCCCAAGGCCGGCAAGCTGTGGGTCGGCGGCGGGTCGGCCTACCAGGTTGGCTGGGGCACGCCGCAGGCGTTCCTGTTCGACCCCAGGACGCGGCGCTGGGAGCGGATCGAGAACGTGTGGGGCGACTGGCTGCAGTCGGACTACGACCCGGTGACGGAGTCGCTGGTGGTCAGCGGCTCGCAGGTCGGCCTGCTCGCGATCCACGACGGGATGACCGGACGCCGGCGCGCGCAGTCGGGCAAGGGGCGGACCTTCCACGACGTCG
>JBFWQM010000107.1:0-16723 GCA_050249455.1 Rhodospirillaceae bacterium
CATCCCAGCAACGGCACCCGCCTCGCCGACTGGGCGATCCGCACCGTCGGCCCGCGGGTCGCGGAGCTCGGGGCGCCGGCCGTCGCCGCCGCGCGGGCCGCGCCGGCACGGCCCGCGGCGCCGCCGCCGGAGCGGTTCGACGACATCCACTTCGGCAACCACCACGCGCTGGTGATCGGCAACAACGCCTACCGCAAGCTGAACAAGCTCAAGAGCGCGGAGAACGACGCGCGCGCGGTGGCGGCGGTGCTGGAATCGGCCTACGGGCACAAGGTCGAGCTGATCCTCAACGCGACGCGGGCGCAGGTCATCGCGGCGCTGACCCGGCTGCGCGGCACGCTGACGCCCGACGACAACCTGCTGATCTACTACGCCGGCCACGGCACGCTCGATGCGGTGGCGGAGCAGGGCTACTGGCTGCCGGTGGACGCCGAGCCGGACGTGCCGACCAACTGGATCTCGACCGCCGACCTGACCACCCTGTTGCGCGCGATCCGCGCCAACCACGTCATGATCGTCGCCGACTCGTGCTATTCCGGCACCCTGGTGCGTGCCGCCGATGCCCAGATCAAGACGGCGACGCCGCGCCGCGCCTGGCTGGAGCGCATGGCAAGCAAGCGGGCCCGCACGGCGCTGGTCTCCGGCGGGCTGGAGCCGGTGGTGGACGGCGGCGGCGGCGGCAAGCACTCGGTGTTCGCCCGCGAGTTCCTCGCCGCGCTCAACGAGAACCTCGGCGTGCTGGACGGTCAGGCGGTGTTCGAGCGCATCAAGCGCCCGCTCGCGCTCAACGCCGATCAGACGCCGCAATATGCCGACATCCGCCACGCCGGCCACGACGGCGGCGACTACCTGTTCGTGCGCCGGTAGCTACGCCCAGGCCGGCGCGAGGTTGACCGCGGCGGCGGCGAGCAGCGCGCCGAACGTCAGCACCATGCCGGCCGACCGGAAGGCGAGCCGCTCCGGCGTGCGGCTGATGCCGTAGCCGTGGAGCGCGCGGCCGGCCAGCAGCGCCGCGCCGATCGCGTGCAGGCCCCAGGCCGCGACGCCGTTCAGCTCGGCGAGCGCCAGCAGGACGAGGCCGAGCGGCGCGTACTCGACGAAGTTCGCGTGCGCCCGCTGGCGGCGCATCAGCACCTCGTCGCCGCCGTCGCCCAGCGCGACGCGCAATGCATGGCGCCGGCCGATCACGCGCAGGCTCAGCACGAGGTAGAGCAGGGTCAGCAGGCCGGCATAGGCCGGCGTGACGGCGACGGGCATCGGCGGCTCCGGTTGCGGTGGGGCTCTTGGTCTTACGCGCCCCAGCGTATGACGGATCAGGCGCGGTCGTTCGGCGTGCCGAACCGGCCGCCGCTGTCCTCGTCGCCGTCAGGTGGAAGGCTGCGGCAGGCGAGAGCCGTTCGCGCGGGTGTGACGGACGCCACTGCGCGCGGCGACAAGGCGGCCGCAACATTGCGCATCGTCGAAATTCAGAGGGAGGGGCGTCATGGCGATGTTTCCTGATCGTGACGGCGAGTACATGCTTACCGAGCCCGGCAGCTACGTAGCCGGGCGCAACAGCGACGTCGTGCGCATCATCATGCACCAGACCTGGGCATCGCAGTCGATCACCAACCAGGCCGAGATCAACTACGGCTTCTGGACCCGACAGACCCACGAGGCGCACAAGAAGAACCCGTCGACCCAGTTCGGCGTCTCGGCCCACTTCACCGTCGAGGCGGACGGGCGCATTTTCCAGCACGTCGACACCGACGACGGCGCCAAGGGCACCCGCGACTACGCCTACAACTCGATCCACATCGAGTTCGCGTCCAAGGACCAGCCCTTGACCAACGACCAGCTCCACTACGGCGCCGGCCTGATGGCCTGGATCGCGTCGGAGCACCCCAAGGTGCGCCTGGTCGCGGTCGGCACCGGCAACGGCAACCCGGGAGACAAGAAGCAGCTCGGCATCACCGGCCACAGCTTCGTCGAGATCGTCGGCAAGGTGAGCAACCCCAAGCTCGCTTGCCCGGGCCCGGCGATCATCCGGCAGATGAACACGATCGCGGTGATGGCGTCGGTGCGCCAGGCCATCGCCTGACGCCGCTCAGTCGAGCGCAAACCCGCGCGCTGCCAGGAACGCGCGCAGGCCGGCGAGGTCGCTCGGCTCGGCGAGGCGGCGGCTCGAGTTCTCGGACCAGCCGTAGAAGTCCGCCGTGCCGAACTTGTCCGGCTTGTGCTGCGCCGGCATCGGCCGCGCGGCGTGGCGGCGGCGGTCGTAGCCGTCGAGCTCGGCGGCCAGGGCGGAATCGTCGTAGCCGTCGCGGTGGACGACGATGGCCGGCGGCAGGCGCAGGGTGACGTCGCGCGCCTCGTCCGGCCAGCCGGCGGCGAGGCCGGACAGCGGGAACACGCCGTCGGGCAGGCCCAGGATCGACGCGACCTCGGGCAGGCGCTTCCGCACCTGGCTGACGCAGCAGGTGCCGAGGCCGACCGACTCGGCCGCCACGATGAACGCCTGCATGGCCAGCGCGGCGTCGGTCACGGCGTTCATGAAGCTGTCGAGCGTGTTCTGCGCCCACGGGTGGCCGCGCAGCTCGCCCATCCGCCGGGCGCGGCGCAGGTCGCCGCAGAACACCAGCAGCACCGGCGCATCCGCCATGAACGCGGTGTCGCACGCCTTGGCGAGCGCAGCCTTCTTCGCCGCATCGTGCAGGTCGACGATCGCGTATTGCTGCAGGTCGGACTTGGCCGGCGCCGACTGGGCGCAGGCGAGCAGCGCCGCGCGCAGGCCGTCGTCCACCGCCCGCGCCGCATAGCGCCGGATGGTGCGCCGGCCCAGGATGCCGGCCAGCGTGCCGGCCGCCGCCGCCGGCACCGCCGCGCCCAGGCCGTCCGGCGCGTCCAGCCCGAAGCGGGCGCGCCAGAAGGCGTCGAGGTCGGCGGGGCTCACGGTCATGGCGGCGCTCCGGTGCGGCGGATCCCGGACGGATTGATAGCAAAGGCGCTGCGTTCCGTCTTCATCGAGGCCTGAGGCTGCCCACCTCACCCCGACCCTCTCCTCCCCCAAGGGGGGGAGGGGGGGCCGTGAAAGCCCTCTCCTCCCATTTTGGGAGGAGAGGGTTGGGTGAGGTGGGCACACGCCGCACATGCGATCCACCTCGGTTCCGGCTATCAATGCCGGCGACGCAACATCGCGAGGGAGCGGAGGATGGCGATCACGACCGAAGACAGGGATGCGCTGGACCGGTTCCTGGCGGTGGCGCCGGTGTGGACCGGCATCGCGCAGGCGCGCGAGGTGACCGGCATCGGCGACCGCGTGCTGCTGCACAGCGGCCCGCCGGCGACCGCGGACTACCCGCTGGTCCGGCCGACGCTGCATTCGGCGGCGGTCGCCTGCGTCTACGAGGGCTGGGCGAAGTCGCTGGACGAGGCGGACGCGCTGATCGCTTCGGGCGGCGTGCGCTTCCTGCCGGCGCAGGACCACCGCACCGCGACGCCGCTGGCCGCCGTGGTGTCGCCGTCGATGCGCGTGCTGACGTTCGCCGACGCGCACAACCTCGACTTGCGGACCTGCGCCCCGCTCAACGGCGGCGGCACCGGCGCCGCGCACGCGCCGCGCTATGGCCGCCGGTCGCAGGAGGCGATCGACCTGCTGCGCTTCCTCAACGACGACGTGGCGCCGGCGATCGCACCCGCCGCGGCAGAGCCGGTGCTGTGGTACGGCATCGTCGATGCCGCGCTGACCCTGGGCGACGACGCGCACCTGCGGCATGCGGAGGCGCACAAGCTGCTGGTCGCGCTGCTGCACGAACGGCTGGGCGCCGGCTTCGCGGGCAGCAAGGTGGGGGAGTTCGTCGGCCAGTTCGCAATCTTCCACCTCAACTTCTGGATGGCGTGCGCGCGCTGCGCGCTGCTCGGTGGCGCCGGGGTGAAGGGCAGCGGCTTCGTCACCGCGTTCGGCGGCAACGGCGCGCAGTTCGGGCTGCAGGTCAGCGGGCTGCCCGGCCGCTGGTTCACCGTGCCGGCGACGCCGCCGGTCGGCAAGGTGCGCGAGCCCTTCACCCTGGACGATTGCACCGGCGCTTACGGCGACAGCGCGCTGGCCGAAGGCTTCGGCCTCGGCGCCATGGCGCATTCCTACTGCCCCGACATGCGCGCGCTGCACCAGGACTTCACCCCGGCTGACCTCGCCGGGCTGCCGGCGAAGCTCTTGCTGGCCGACCACCCGGCGTTCCCGAAGTCGCGGGCGCGCGCCGGACTCTCGGTCCGAACCGTGACGGCGGCCGGCGTGACCCCGGTGGTGGAGCTCGGGCTGGTGCACAAGGGCGGCACCGACGGCGGGCTCGGCGCCGGCCTCTACCGGCCGCCGCTGGCACCGTTCGCCGCCGCCTGCACGGCGCTGGCGGGCGCCGCATAGGCCGGCGGCAGCCGCGCCCAAATCCGCGCCACGCGGGCGAACGCGGCTTGACGGACGGTGCGGGAAGCAAAAGAATCACCGTTCCGAAAGCCCCGATACAGGAGAGGGCGCGATGGCTGCCAATCCCGAGATGGTCCGGCTGTTCAAGGCCGAGCTCGACCTGTGCAAGGTAACGCCGGACGAGACGCTGGCGGTTCTGACCGAAGGCGACGACAAGCGCGACTACGCCGACGCGTTCCTCGAGGCGGCGGCCGAGATCGGCGCGGCCGCGTTCCAGGTCAACCTGGCCCGGAAGGCGCCGGCGCCTGGCGAGACGCGCAAGACCACCTCGATCACCGGCAACAACGGCGCCATCGCGGCGCTGAAGGAAGCGGACATCGTGGTCGACCTGCTCGGCCTCCTGTGGTCGGCCGAGCAGAAGGAGATCACCGACGCCGGCGCGCGCATGCTGATGGTGCGCGAACCGTTCGAGGTGCTGAGCCGCATGTTCCCGCGCCCCGACCTGCGCCGGCGCGTGGAGGCGGCGCAGGAGATGCTGAAGTCGGCGAAGGAGCTGCGCATCACCTCGCCTGCCGGCACCGACGTGACCTACCGGCTCGGCGCCTACCCGGTGCTGACCCAGTACGGCTACACCGACACGCCGGGCCGCTGGGACCATTTCGCCGGCGGCTTCCTGTACACCGGCGCGCATGACGACGGCGTCGACGGCACGGTGGTGATCAACACCGGCGACATCCTGTTCCCGTTCAAGCGTTACCTCGCCGACCCGGTGAAGATGACAATCGAGCGCGGCATGGTCACCCGCATCGAGGGCAAGGGCGTCGAGGCGGAGCTGCTCAAGGCGTTCATGGCCCGCTACAACGACCCGCGCGCGTTCGCGGTGTCGCACATCGGCTGGGGCATGGACGAGACGGCGCAGTGGGACTTCCTCGGCACCGGTCCCAACGCGATGCAGTGCTCGGGCTGCGACGGGCGCGCCTATTACGGCAACGTGCTGTTCTCCACCGGCCCCAACCTGGAGCTCGGCGGCGCCAACGACACACCGTGCCACATGGACATCCCGCTGCGCGGCGCCACGCTCATGCTCGACGGCAAGACGGTCGTGAAGGACGGCATGCTGGCGCCGAAGGAGCTGCGCGCGCCGGGGATGTGACGGGCGCGCATCGCCTCGGCGTTCGGTAGGCGCGGGTTTCAAGCCCGCCCCTGCGTGAGCCTTGGAGACAGCCCTGCCGAATTCGTTCGCCATCGAATGATTTTGCTTTGGCGCATGGCGGATCGACGGCAGACTCGCTAAGTTGCTTACTGAGTTTACGAAGGGACCGATGATGGGCGAAGGTTCGACGGAACCCGCGCGACCGACGCCGAACCGCCACAAGTTCCTGATGACCGGCGAGCAGTATCTCGAGTCGCAGCGCGACGGCCGCGTCGTCTACTACAAGGGCGAGGTGATCGAGGACGTCACCACCCATCCCGCGACCGGCGGCGGCATCCGCACCATCGCGCGGCTGTACGACCACCAGCACGACCCCGCGCACCAGGACGCGATGACCTACCTGCGCTCCGACGGCGAGCGCGCGTCGATGTCGTTCATGGTGCCGCGCACCAAGGAGGACCTGCGCCGGCGCCGGCGCGCCATCGAGCACATCAGCCGCGAGACCTTCGGCTTCTACGGCCGCGGCATCGACATGATCGCGATGGTGCACGTCGGCATGCTCGGCGTGCTGCCGACCTTCCGCAAGCACTGCCCGGAATACGCCGAGAACCTGGTCGCCTATCGCGACTACGCGGAGGAGCGGAACCTCCACCTCGCCGAGATCGTCGCCGAGCCGCAGGGCGTGCGCGGCCGCACGGCGGGCACGCCGCCCGACACGCCGCTGCCCGACCGCGCGGTGGCGCGCATCGTGCGCGAGTCGTCGAAGGGCATCTGGATCTCGGGCGTCAAGGCGGTCGCCACCGCCGGCGCGCAGGCGCACGACATCACCATCGGCCGCGTCTACCCGACGCCGAACCTGGAGGAATGCTTCTGGGTGGCGATTCCGGCCAACGCGCCCGGCGTGAAGCAGTTCTGCCGCGAGCTCACCGGCAATCCTGATTCTTCGCCTGACGAGCACCCGGTCACCGCGTTCGGCGAGGAGACCGACGGCCTGCTCGCGATGGACGAGGTGTTCGTGCCGCGCGAGCGCATCTTCGCGATGAAGTCCACGGCGCTGCACGACACCAACCTGTTCAACACGCTGGCGCGGCACGAGCACTGGTACACGCTGACCCGTATGGCGGTGAAGGCGGAGATGTATGCCGGGCTCGGGCGCGTGCTGTGCGACACGCTCGACCTCGTCCCGGTGCCGGCGGTGCGCCAGCGCATCGCCGACCTCTACCAGGTGGCGCAGATCCTGCGCGGCATGGTGATCGCCTCGGAGGAGATGGGCGAGATGCTGCCGGGCGACGTGTTCTCGCCCAACGCAAACCTGGTCACCGCCGCGCGCGCCTATGCGCTGGAGACCATGCCGATGGTGCTGGCGACCCTGCAGGACCTGTCCGGCATGGGCCTGATGGTGCGGCTCAGCGATAAGGACCTCGACGTGCCGGTGGCGTTCGGCAAGCCGCTGTCGTGGTTCCTCGACCAGAAGGACGTCTCGGCGCGCGACAAGGACAAGGTGATGGACCTGGTGTGGGACGTGACGTGCAGCGGCACCGCGCAGCGGGTGAAGCTGTTCGAGGTCGCCAACGCCCAGAACCTGCCGTTCCTCAAGGAGCGGCTGTTCCGCGAGTACCCGGTGCAGGACATGGCGGATGCCTGCCGCAGCTTCATCGGGCTCGGCCCGGCCGGACGCCAGCGCGAGGTGGACTACAAGATCCGCTGGGACTGGTCGGCCAAGGGCCAGTCCGGCGTCTAGGACTGACGACGCAGACACGAAACCAAGAAACGCGGGGAGAGACGCGATGATGATATCCAACGCCAGGCGGGGCGCCTTCGCCGCCGCCATCGCATTGGCCGTATCCGGCCTGTACGCAACCGCCGCGGCCAATGCGCGCGAGCTCGTCTACGGCATCCTGGCGCCTATGACGCACCCGGTCGCGGCCGAAGGCGTCGGGCCGTTGTTCGAGCAGCTCAAGGCCGACACCAACGGATCGCTCGACTGGAAGATCGTGCCGAACGGCCAGATCCTGACCGGCGAGGGCACGCTGCCGGGCCTGCGCGACCGCATCGCCGACGGCGGCTATCTGATCACGCCATATTCGCGCAGCGACCTGCCCAACACCAACTTCGTCTACGACCTGTTCCAGTTCGGCGAGGACGCCGCGGCGGTCGCCGGCGCGACGACCGAGACGATCCTGCTCAACTGCCCGCAGTGCATCGAGGAGTTCAAGCGCAACAAGACGGTATGGCTCATCGGCACCGGCCTCAGCCCCAGCCGCCTGCTGTGCGCCCGACCCGTCGAGAGCCTGGCCGACGTCAAGGGCCGCAAGATCAAGGGCACGGGCGGCGTCGAGGCGCGCTGGATCACCGCGATGGGCGGCGTCCACCTCAACATGACAATGCCCGACGCCGTGGTGGCGATCGAGCGCAAGACGATCGACTGCATGATCGGGCCGATTGCCTTCATAAAGGCCTATGGCCTCTACGACACCGTCAAGTACGTGCCGGACGCGATCATGGGCGTGTTCCGCACGATGGGCGTCCTGGTGATGAACCGCGACACCTGGAACGGCTTCTCCGCGGCGGAGAAGGCGGCGGTGCTCAAGCGCGCGCCCATGGCCACCATGCGCCCGACCCTCAAGGGCTACGTCGATTTCGACGAGGTGGTGCGCAAGGAAGGCGAGGCCAAGGGGATCAAGTTCGGCGGCGCGCGCGACATCGACGCCCTGCGCCGCCAGCACGTCGAGAAGGATCGTCTGGTGATGATCGACGACGCCAAGAAGCGCGGCGTCAAGGACCCGGAAGGCCTGATGGCCGCCCACCTGCGCGACCTCGCCAAGTGGGAGAAGATCGTCGCCGCCACCGGGCACGACATGGAGAAGCTGTCCAAGGCGCTGTGGGACGAGGTCTACTCGAAGGTCGACCCGGGTAAGATCTGAACCGGCGGCTGGAGGGTTTTGACGGTGGACAGGCCGGCGTCCGCCCACCTCACCCAACCCTCTCCTCCCAAACTGGGAGGAGGGGGCTTTCCTGTTCTCCCTCTCCTCCCTCTGAGGGAGGAGAGGGTCGGGGTGAGGCGGGCGACCTCGCACGCGCCATGAACCGCCGCACGGCCAGGGACCGACCATGCGCCTGATCGCGGCGCTGAACCGCCGCCTCGCCGACCTGCTGTGCTGGATCGGCGGGGCGGCGCTCGTCTGGATGATGCTCCAGGTGACGGCCGACGCGCTGCTGCGCTACACGTTCAACGCGCCGATCGACGCCACGGTGGAAATGATCTCGGCCTACGCGATGGTGGCGGTCGCGTTCCTGCCGCTGGCCTATGTCACGCGGGCGGACGCGCATATCACGGTGACCTTGTTCACCAACCGCCTGTCGCCGCGCGCCTCGCGGTGGCTGGACCAGACCGTCCGGGCGGTGGTGTTCGTCGTCCTCGCGCTGCTGGTCGTCTACACGGTCGACGAGGCGCTGTTCCGCACCGACCAGGGCGAGATCCGCGACGCCGGCAACGTGCTGCTGCCGGTGTGGCCGAGCCGCTGGTTCATCCCGATCGGCGCCGCGGCGATGGCGCTGCACGTCGCCCTGTCGGCGTTCGTGGCCGGGCGCGAGCGCACGGAGCCGCGGCCGTGACGCCGCTGGCGATCGGGCTGATCGGCCTCGCCGCGGTCCTGGTCCTGATCGCATTGCGGATCCCCATCGCCGTGGTGCTGATCATGGTGTCGGTCGCCGGCATCGCGGCGCTGCGCGGCATCGACGTCGGCCTCGGCCAGCTCAAGACGATCCCCTACGAGTTCACCGCCAACTGGAGCCTCAGCGCGGTGCCGATGTTCCTGCTGATGGGCGCGGTGGCGCACCATTCGGGCATCAGCGCGCAGCTGTTCCACGCCGCCCGGCTGTGGCTGGCGCGGCTGCCCGGCGGGCTCGCCGTGGCGGCCAACCTCGCCTGCGCCGGCTTCTCCGCGGCGTCGGGGTCGAGCCTCGCGACGGCGGCGGCGATGGGCCGGCTCGCGATCCCGGAGATGCTGCGCTACGGCTACCATCCCGGGCTCGCCACGGGCGTCGTCGCCTCCGCCGGCACCTTGGGATCGATGATCCCGCCCAGCATCCTGCTCGTGCTCTATGGCATCTTCGCCGAGCAGTCGATCACCGCGCTGCTGATCGCCGGCATCCTGCCCGGCCTGCTGACCGCTGCGGTCTACACCGGCATGATCATCTTGCGCTGCGGCCTGCGCCCCGAGCTCGCGCCGCGCATCGCGGAGACGGTGTCGGCGCGCGACCGCTGGCGGTCGCTCGCGCATGTGTGGCCGCTGCTGGTGCTGATCCTCGCCATCATCGGCGGGCTCTACACCGGGGCGTTCACGCCGACGGAAGCGGGCGCGGTCGGCGCCTTCGCCGCGTTCCTGATCGCGCTCGCGCTCGGACGCCTCAACCGCACGGTGATCCGCGACAGCATCCGCGAGGCGCTGATCGGCACCGCCTCGCTGTTCTTCGTCGCCGTCGGCGCCGTGCTGTTCGCGCGCTTCGTGACGCTGACCGGCCTGCCGCGCTTCCTCGACGCGTCGATGAAGGGTTTTGCGACCGACCCGATCCTGCTGATCGTCGCGACGACGGTGATCTACGTGATCCTGGGGATGTTCCTCGACGGCATCGGGCTGATGCTGATCACCCTGCCGCTGTTCCTGCCGCTCTACCGGTCCTACGGCTTCGACCTGGTGTGGTTCGGCATCCTGGTGGTCAAGTTCCTCGAGATCGGCATGCTGACGCCGCCGGTCGGGCTCAACGTCTATGCGATCAAGACGGTGGTCGGCGACCGCATCCCGCTGGAGACCATCTTCCGCGGCGTCGGCTGGTTCCTGGTCTGCGACCTCATCGTGGTGGTCGCGCTGGTCGCGTTCCCGCAGATCGCGCTATACCTGCCCGGGTTGATGCACTGACCGCGGCGGCAAGGGGGAAGGCCCTCATGAGCAGCAAGCAGACGCGCTTCTACGTGGTGACCGGCGGCGTTCGCCTGCACTACCTGGAGTTTCCCGGCGACGGGCCGCCGCTGGTGCTTCTGCCCGGCATCACCAGCCCGGCCGCCAACTGGGGCTTCGTCGGGGCCGAGCTGGCCAAGACCAACCACGTCTACGTGCTCGACAATCGCGGCCGCGGCCTGTCCGACCAGCGGCCCGGCCTGCGCTACCGGCTGGAGGACTACGCCGCCGACACCGCCGGGCTGATCGGCGAGCTGGGGCTGAAGAGGCCGGTGATCGTCGGCCATTCGATGGGCGGACGCATCGCGGTCAAGTTCGCGGCCGACTATCCGGAGTTGCTGTCGAAGGTCGTGATGGTCGACCCGCCGGTCAGCGGTCCCGGCCGCCGGCCCTATCCGCCGCCGCTGCAGCCTTATATCGACGGCCTGCTGGCGGCGAGCCGAGGCGAGCCGATCGAGCGCCGGCCCGGCTACTCCGACGAGCAGCACGCGCTGCGCTGCGAGTGGCTGCCGACCTGCTCGCTCGAAGCCGTCGTGCAGTCCTACCGCAACTTCCAGCTCGAGGACATCCACGCCGAGATGCCGCGGATCCGCTGCCCGGCGCTGCTGGTCTATGCCGAGCTCGGCGGCACGATCGGCGAAAAGGATGCCGACGAGGTGGTGAGCCTGATCAAGGACTGCCGCAAGGTGCGCGTCGAACGCGTCGGCCACATGATCCCGTTCGACGACCTGGCCGGCTTCATGAACGCCGTGCGTGACTTCGTGAAGGCCTGAGCCGTGAACGCCGCGGCGCCGGGCGGCCGGTTTCTCAGGAACCAGTGGTACGTCGCCGCGACGGCGGCGGAGGTCGGCGCGGCGCCGCTCGCGCGCCGCATCTGCGACGAGCCGCTGGTGCTGTTCCGCCGCGGCGACGGGACGGTCGCGGCGCTGGAGGACCGCTGCCCGCACCGCAAGGCCCCGCTGTCGCGCGGCGAGGTCGTCGACGGCACGCTGCAGTGCGGCTATCACGGCATGCGCTTCGCGGGCGACGGGACCTGTGCGCGGATTCCGGGGGAAGACCGCATCCCCGCCGGCTTCCGTGTTCGCGCCTACCCGGCGGTGGAACGGCACGACCTGGTGTTCCTGTGGTTCGGGGCGCCCGGCACGGAGGATCCGGCGCTGATCCCCGATTTCAGCCTCAACACCGCGCCGGGCTGGGCGGCGGTGCATGGCTACACCTACGCCAGGGGCCACTACCAGCTCTTCCTCGACAACGTGCTCGACCTGACGCACGTGGTCTTCGTCCACAAGACCACGCTGGCCGGCGGCGGCGTGACCGACAGCCCGCTGGCGGTCACGGTGGACGACGACCGCGTCCACGCCGAGCGCGTCATGCGCAACGTCGCGACGGCGCCGATCTTCGCCGCGGCGAAGGGGCTGACCGACCGGATCGACCGCTGGCAGATCATGGATTTCCAGCCGCCGATCTATATGGTCGCGACGCTCGGCGCCGAGTTGCCGGGCGCGTGCGAGACCTTGGCGCAGCCGAGCCACATCATCTTCAACAGCTTCACGCCCGAGACCGCGCGCAGCACGCACTACTTCTGGTCGGTCGTGCGCTCGTGGAAGACCGACGACGCGCAGGTGTCGAAGATGTTCTCGGACCTGATCACGTTCGCCTTCGACGAGGACGCGCGCATCATCGAGGCGCAGCAGGACCGCATCGAGACCGATCGGTCCGGCGTGCCGCTGGCGAGCTTCGGGATCGACCGCGCCGGCGCCGCGGCGCGCCGCATCATCGAGCGCAAGCTGGACGAGGAAACCCGCTCGAACCGAGCCTGACGGCCGGCGCGCGGCTACGCCTTCGGCGCGCCGGGCTGTTCGGCCGCCGCGGCGTGCGTTCCCAGCGCGGCGAGCTCCGCCATGACGTCCGGCCCCCAGACGATCTTCGCCCCTCCGTGGCCGGCGTTGACGGTCATGATCCAGCCCACGTCGTCGCCGATGTTCATCGCCCCGTGCATCGCATCGGGCGGCACCGAGATGATGTCGAACGGCTTCAGGATCGTCTCGTCCTCGCCGTTCGGGCCCATGGTGATGCGCCACGTGCCGGCCATCACGATGAACACCTCCGGCGTCGCATGGCCGTGGGTGCCCAGCCCCTTGCCGGGGTCGCAGCGCAGGTAGGTGATGTTGAACGCCTTGACGTCGTCGAGGCCGGAGCCGGGCTTGGCACTCTCGTTCGGCCGCCCGACCACGCCGTAGCGCTTGCGGTCGTATTTTGCGACCGCCATGTCGGCGGGCTGCCACGGCGATTCGTGGCCGGCCAGCTCGGCGAAGCGCAGGATGTTCCGCTCGATGTCTGCCATGCCTTTTTCCTCTGCCTCGGTCGCCGGTGCCGAACTATATCAGATGCGATGGCAGGTGGAGATCATGTCCGTCCGCGATGACGAGCCCCGCGTGGTGATCGTCGGCGCCGGCTTCGGCGGCCTGGAGGCGGCCAAGGCGCTGTCCGGGCAGCCGGTCCGGGTGACCGTGATCGATGCGCGCAACCATCACCTGTTCCAGCCGCTGCTCTATCAGGTCGCGACCGCGGGCCTGTCGCCGGCCGACATCGCCGCGCCGATCCGCTCCGTCCTGCGCGACGACCGCAACGTCGAAGTCGTGCTCGCCACCGTCACCGGCGTCGATGCGGCGGCGCGCGCGGTGGTCACCGCCGACCGGCGCATCGGCTACGACTACCTGATCCTCGCCACCGGCGCGCGCCACGCCTATTTCGGCCACGACGAATGGGAGCCCTACGCGCCGGGGCTGAAGACGATCGACGACGCCACGGCGCTGCGCCGGCGCATCCTGCTCGCCTTCGAGCGGGCGGAGGCGGAGACCGACCCGGGGGCGCGCCGCCGGCTGCTGAGCTTCGTGATCGTCGGCGGCGGGCCGACCGGGGTCGAGCTGGCCGGCGCGCTGGCCGAACTGGCGCGCCGCGCGCTGGCCCGCGACTTCCGACACATCGACCCGCGGCAGTCGCGCATCGTCCTGGTCGAGGCCGGCCCGCGGGTGCTGGCGGGCTTCCCGGAAGCCCTGTCGGCACACGCCGCGCGTTCGCTGGAGCGGCTGGGGGTCGAGGTCATGATGGGCGCCCCGGTGACGGCGGTCGATGCCGGGGGCGCGGTCGCCGGCGGGGTGCGCCTCGCGGCCGCCAACGTCCTGTGGGCGGCCGGCGTTGCCGCCTCGCCCGCCGCGCGCTGGCTCGGCGCCGATGCCGACCGGACCGGGCGCATCATGGTCGGTACCGACCTGTCGGTGCCCGGACACGACACGGTCTTCGCGATCGGCGACACCGCGCTGATCGCCGGGCCGGACGGCCGCCCACTGCCCGGGATCGCGCCGGTCGCCAAGCAGCAGGGGCGGTATGTGGGGCGGCTGATCGCCGGCCGGGTCCGGGGCAGGGGGGCGCCGGCGCCGTTCTGCTACCGCGACGCCGGCAACCTCGCCACCATCGGGCGCAAGGCGGCGGTGGCCGATTTCGGGTGGCTGCGGCTGACCGGCTTCCCCGCCTGGGTCCTGTGGTCGATCGCCCACATCTACTTCCTGATCGGCTTCCGCAACCGGCTCAGCGTCGCGCTGAACTGGGCTTGGGCGTATCTGACGTTCCAGCGCGGCGCCCGCTTGATCACCGGCGCGGGGCCCGACGGCGGGACGGCGGCGGCGCAGCGGCCGGCCGCGGATCGGGCCGACGCCGCCTGAGGCCGGCCTTGGCGCTTGACAGGCGGGCATCCGACCCGCCACGAAGGCCGCCCAGACCTTAGCGACAGGGATCCGCCGGCATGGCCAACATCCACCTTACGCTCGCGACCGAGGACTACGACCACATCCGCGACATCGCGACCGGCGTCGTGCGGGCCAACGGCATCGACATCACCCACCTGCGCTACTCGGTCGAGGAAATCTTCTACCGGTTCTCCAACGCGATGGAATGGGACGTCTCGGAGCTGTCGTTCGGCAAGTTCTGCTCGGTCCAGTCGCAGCCCAACCCGCCGTTCACCGGCATCCCGGTGTTCATCTCGCGCATCTTCCGCCAGTCGGCGTTCTACGTCCGCTCCGACGGGTCGGTGAAGCGGCCGGAGGACATGAAGGGCAAGCGCATCGGCATCCCCGAATGGTCGCAGACCGCGACCATCTACGCCCGCGGCTGGATGGTCCACCAGGTCGGCATCCCGCTGAAGGACGTCACCTGGGTGCAGGCCGGCGTCAACGAGCCGGGCCGGGTCGAGATGGCGAAGCTGAAGCTGCCCGAGGGCGTGCACATCAACGTCGTGCAGGAAAAGTCGCTGACCCAGATGCTGTTCGACAAGGAGATCGACGGCTTCATCTCGGCCAACCCGCCGCGCGCATTCCGCCAGGGCGACCCGCGCATCCAGCGCCTGTTCCCCGACTACCGCCCGGTGGAGGAGGCGTACTTCAAGGAAACCGGGGTGTTCCCGATCATGCACACGGTGGCGATCCGCGGCGACGTGTTCCAGCGCCACCCGTGGGTCGCGATGAACCTGCTGACCGCGTTCGAGGAGGCGAAGAACCGCAGCATGGAGCGGGTGAAGGCGATCACCATGTCGCAGATCCCGGTGCCGTGGGGCTGGGAGCATGCCGAGCGCGCCGGCAAGATGGTGTTCGGCGGCACCGACTACTGGCCCTACGGCATCGAGCCGAACCGGGTCACCATCGAGGCCTTCCTGCAGTTCTGCCACGAGCAGGGGGTGTGCCACCGCAGGCTCGCGCCGGAGGAACTCTACCCGCGCGAGGTCCAGTCGGTGTTCCGGATCTGAGCCCGGCGATGGCGCCCAAGCGCAACCCGCTCAACCTCAACCCGCTGCAGCTCAAGACCCTGACCCTGTTCCAGGAGCTGGCGCGCAACCCGGAAACCTCGACCCGTGATGCGGAATCGGGCGACACGGTGATCACCATGATCCCGCACGCGCACGGCAACCATTTCCACATCGGCCGCCGCGTGGTGATGTCGAGCGACGCGACGGGGCTGCACAACAGCGGCGTCTGGGCGGCGCTGATCCGCAAGGGGCTGGCCAGGCCGGTGATGCCGGTCGGGCTGGCGCTGACCCCCGCCGGGGTGGACTACGAGACCGGGCTGCGCGACATGATCCTGCACGGCGCCGACCACTGACGACCGCGGCGGAATCGCCCATTTTGCCGCCGGATGTTCTACACTAGATTGCCCATGATGTAGGCAGGAAGGGACCACATGGCCAAGCGCGACATCGTATCCTCGCTCGTCGGCATGGCGCTGGCGCTCGGCACCACCGGCGCGGCGACCGGCGCCGACCTCGAGAACACGCTCTACCTCGACCTCGACTACGGCCGCGTGGTGATCGAGATGCGCCCGGACCTTGCGCCCACCCACGTGGCGCGGATCAAGGAGCTGGCGCGCCAGGGCTTCTACGACGGCCTCAAGTTCCACCGCGTGATCGACGGCTTCATGGCGCAGACCGGCGACCCCCTGGGCAACGGCACCGGCGGGTCGGGCAAGAAGCTGAAGGCGGAGTTCTCGCGCGAACGCCACGTCCGCGGCGTCACCTCGATGGCGCGCGCGGCCTCGCCTGACAGCGCCGACAGCCAGTTCTTCATCGTCCTCGCCTCGGCGCCGCACCTCGACGGCCAGTACACCGTCTGGGGCAAGGTGGTCAGCGGCATGGAATTCGTCGACCGCATCAAGAAGGGCTCCTCCAGCCGCAACGGCGAGGTGTCCGACCCCGACCGCATCGTGCGGATGCAGGTCGCCGCGGACGTCAAGTAACGCTTGGTAGTACGGAGGGCCGGTACCGCACATGGCCGCCACAGCAATCTCGGCCGCCGGTCAGCGCAACCGCATCGTCGGGCTGATCTGCGCCGGGCACACCTACAGCCACTTCACCGTCCTGGCGCTGCCGCCGCTGTTCCTGATGATGAAGGACGACCTCGGCGTCGGCTTCGCGGCGCTGGGCGGCCTCGTCACCGCCTACGCGGTGGCGACCGCGGTGGCGCAGACACCGGTCGGCATGGTCGTCGACCGCTTCGGCGGCCGCCGCGCCCTGGTGCTGGGGCTGATGCTGCAGGGCGTCTCGCTTGGCCTGATCGGGCTGACGGATTCGTACTGGCAGGTCATGGCGCTGATGACGCTGGCCGGCCTCGTCAACAGCGTTTACCACCCGGCCGACTTCGCGATCATGGGCGCGCGAATCGACGAGCG
>JBFWQM010000108.1:0-2704 GCA_050249455.1 Rhodospirillaceae bacterium
AAGGACCTGCGCGGGCGCGCCGACACGCTGCAGTGGCTGTTCTGGCAGATGGGCGGGCTCGGCCCGATGGCCGGGCAGAACGGGCACTTCACGAACTACGCGCCGGAGAAGATCCCCTACGCGATCGACCGCTACGTGAAGGAGACCGGCCGGCTCTACGGCGTGCTCGACAAACGGCTCGCCGACCGCGAGTTCATCGCCGGCGCCTACTCGATCGCCGACATGGCGTCGTACCCGTGGATCGTGCCCTACGAGCGCCATGGCCAGCGCCTCGACGACTTCCCCAACCTGAAGCGCTGGTTCGATACGGTCGGGGCGCGCCCGGCGGTGCAGAAGGCCTACGCGCTCGCCAAGACGATCAACACCCAGCCGACGGTGTCGGAGGAATCGAAGAAGATCCTGTTCGGCCAGTCCGCCGCCACCGTGCGGCGCTGAACGCGGCTCAGACCGGCCGTTCGCCGCGGGCGAGGCGGCCTTCGATGTGGTCGATCACCGGCAGCAGGTCGGCGACGGTGTCGATGACGTAGTGGGCGCCGGTGCGGGTCAGCGCGGCGACGGCGTCGGCGCGGCGCGCGGCCCGCTTGGCCGGCGACAGCGTATCGAGCTCGTCCGGCGACAGGCCCATCGCGTTGCCCGACAGCGCGACCGCCACCGTCCAGGTGCCGGCCGCCAGCCCCTCCGCGATTCCGGGCGCGGTGTCGTCCACCTTCACCACCCTCGCGGCCGGTGCGACGTCGAGGTCGAGGAAGCAGCGGTACATCGCCATCGGCCCCGGCCGGCCGCTCGGCAGGTCGCCGGCGCAGACCATGTTGTCGGGCTCGAAGCCGGCCGCGGCGGCGCGCGGCGCCAGCCGTTCCATGATGTCACGGGTGTAGCCGGTGGTTGAGCCGATGCGCAGGCCGCGGTCGCGCAGCGCGGCGACGACCGACACGGTTCCGGGCACCAGCGCCGCGTGGTCGGTGACGACCTCCGCGTTCAACGGCACGAAGATGTCGTAGATCGCATCGATCGCGGCGTCGTCCGGCGGCGCGCCGGTGGCGGCCTGCCAGCGCGCCGCGATCGCCGGGTCGGCGAGCAGCGCGGCGATGTGGTCGCGCTTGGGCAGGCCCATCGGCTTGCGAGCCTCAGCCACGTCGATCGCGACGCCGAAGCGGCGGAATACCTCGACGAACGCACCCATCGGCGCGAGTGAGCCGAAATCGACGACGGTACCCGCCCAGTCGAAAACGACGGCCTTCAGCATGTCCTTCTCCTCATGCCGCGGCGCGGCCGTAGAGCTCCGCCACGACTTCCTCCGCGATGGCGAAGGCGGTCGAGGCGCCGGTGCCGCTGGTCACCATGACCAGCCGCACCGCATCCGACGGGCTGTCGACGAACATCAGCCGGTCGGCGCAGGACGAATAGGTGCCGATCCAGCGCTCCGCCACGCGGCGGCCGGGCAGCGCGAGCACGGCGTCGAGCGCCTCCAGGATCAGCCCTTCGACCGCGGCGGACGCGAACGGATCCGGCGTGTCGCCGTAGTGGTGGCTGTCGCCGACGACGAGGCTGCCGTCGGCGGACTGCACCGCGATCAGGTGCACGCCGTTGGCGACGGCGCCCGGCCGCTCGCGCGTCAGGCGGGCGCGCAGCGCCGCCGTCTCCGCCAGCGTCGAATAGCCCTGGTAGCGGATCAGCCCGAGGTCGGACATCACCGCCGCGCCGAGCCGCGGCCGGGCGCCGTTCGGCACCACGCGCAGCATCTGCAGCTTGCAGCGCACCACGCCGTAGCGGCGGATGCGCTCGGGGAACAGCGAGACGAGGTCGTCGCCGGGGCAGACGATGGCGGTCTCCGCCTCGATGCGGCCCTCGCTCGTCTCGATCGCCGGCGGCGCGACCGCGCGCACGGCGGCGGAGCGGATGAAACGCACGCCATGCGCCGCCGCCAGCCAGTCGGCGAGCTTCGGGACGGCATCGCGGCTCTCAACGCGCAGCTCATGCGGCGACCACAGGACCGCCTGGACCGCATCGGCGCGCAGGCCCGGCACGCGCGCCGCCGCCTGCGCCGGGTTCAGCAGCGCGCAGTCGCGGCCCATTTCCGTCGCGAGGAACGCCTCGAGCACCGCGACGGCCTCCGGGCTCGAAGCGGCGACCGCCAGCCCTTCGTGCTCGACCGCGATTCCGGCCTGCGGCGCGACGTCGGCCCACACCGCGCGCGAGCGCATCGCGCGCAGCCAGCATGCGCCGGCGGCCTGGCCAGTGACGGTGACGAAGCCGAAATTGCGCACCGACGCGCCGTTCGCCTGCGCGTCGCGGTCGATCACCACGACGCGCTTGCCGATTCGGGCGGCGGCAAGCGCGTGGGCGAGACCGACGATCCCGGCGCCCACGATCGCGACGTCGAAGCTGCGGCCCATCGGCGCCCTCAGCGCCGGCGCCAGGCCTGCGCGCGCGACAGGAAGCCGCGCGTGAATCCGGCATAGGCGATGCGCACGGCGGCGGCGGTGAAGAAGATCATCATCGCCATCGCCGCGGCGGGCGCGACGTCGCCCGCATCGTCCATGTTGAGCACGGCGATCGCGGCCAGGGTCGTCTGCGGCGAATAGAGGAACACCACCGCCGACACCGTCGTCATCGCGTTGACGAACAGGTACATCGCGATGTCGAGCACGGCCGGCAGGCACACCGGCACGGTGACCCGCCAGAAGGTGCGGTAGACCGGCACGCG
>JBFWQM010000108.1:2804-16548 GCA_050249455.1 Rhodospirillaceae bacterium
ACCGCGCCCATCTGGAAGTTCTGCTGGCCGACCACCTGCTTGTAGATGTCGGTCGCCAGCACGTTGTACTGGCCGCCGACCACCTTGGGCACACCGAAGTCGGTGATCACCAGGGTGAAGACGACGAACGTCGCGCTGATCAGCCCGTAGCGCGCGCCCGGCAGGGTCACCGAGGTGAAGGTACGCCAGTTGCCGGCCTTGAGCGAGGCGGCGGCCTCGTAGAGCCGGGCGTCGGAGATCGACAGCGCGGTGACGATGATGATCAGCGCATGCGGGAAGGTCCAGAACACTTTGCCCATCACCATGCCGATCGGCCCGTAGATCGAGGCGCCGAACAGCAGCTCCTTGGCGATGCCCTGGTTGCCGAACAGGTAGACGACGCTGATCGCCGGCAGCAGCGACGGCGCCAGGATCGGGATTTGCGCGATCGCCTTGAAGACGCCGCGGCCGGGCATGCACGTGCGCATCACCCCGTAGGCGTAGAGGAACGCGAGCAGCACGCAGATCGCCGTGCTGAGCGCCGCGATCCACAGGCTGTTCAGGATCGAGGCGCTGAGCGCCGGGTTGTCGAAATACTGCTGGAAGTTGCGCAGGCCCACGAACGCGCCGTCGCGGCCCTCGAACGCCTGGGTCAGAAGCGCCCACAGCGGCAGCACCACGGTGACCACGAGCCACGCCGCGACCACGAACAGGAGCAGCCGCATGACGATGTCGTCGCGGCTCATCCGCTGGCGGACCGGGGCGGCCGGCGCAACCGCTTCCGCCTGTCGCGCGATGGTGATCCCGAACATGGGCGCTCCCGACGGCGGCTGCCGTCAGCTCCGGGCTTGCGGCTGGGCGAAGACGCGCAAGCGGTCAGGCGGCAGCTCCACCGCGATCGTCCCGCCGGGCGCGATGCCGAGGTCGCGCACGTCGTTCATCGATAGGTCGGCCGAGAGGTTCAGGCTGGTGCCGTTGGCATGCAGCGTGGTCGAGAAGTGGTTGCCGAGGAATTCCATCACGCCGACGCTCACCTCGAGCCGGTTGACCGGCGCCTCGGCCGCGCCGCGCACAACGACGTCCTCCGGCCGCATGCAGATGGTCAGCGCCGTCCCGGCGCCGAAGTCGAGCGGCTCGGCGAAGCGCAGCGCCGCGCCCTGGACCTCCGCCGTGGTCGGGCCGGTCAGCCGGCCGGGCAGGAAGTTCATCTTGCCGACGAAGTCGGCGACGAAGGGGGACGACGGCCGGCGGTAGATCTCGTCCGGCGTGCCGACCTGCTCGATGCGGCCCTTGCTCATCACCACGATCCGGTCGGACATGGTAAGCGCCTCCTCCTGGTCGTGCGTCACCATGACCGTGGTGATCTTGAGCCGGCGCTGGAGGTCGCGGATCTCGCCGCGCAACCGCGCGCGCACCCGCGCATCGAGCGCAGACAGCGGCTCGTCCAGGAGGAGAAGCCCCGGCGAGAGGGCGAGCGCGCGGGCCAGCGCCACCCGCTGCTGCTGCCCGCCCGAAAGCTGCGCCGGGTATTTATCGGCCTGGTCGGCGAGGCCGACGAGCTCCAGCAGCTCCTTCGACCGGCGCTCCACCTCGGCCCGCGGCTTGCCGGCCGACGCCAGGCCGTAGCCCACGTTGTCCTTGATCCGGAGGTTGGGGAACAGCGCGTAGGACTGGAACACGATGCCGAAATCGCGGTGGCTCACCGGAAGCTCGGAGATGTCCTTGCCGCCCTGGTGGATGCGCCCCTCGCTCTGCACGTCGAGGCCGGAGATGGCACGCAACAAGGTGGTCTTGCCGCAGCCGGACGGGCCCAGGAAGGAGACGAACTCCCCTTCCCAGATGTCGAGGTCCACGTCGCTGAGGGCAGTGAACGCGCCGAACCGCTTGTTGAGCCCGCGGATGCTGAGATAGGGCTCGCGCCCGGCACGCGTGGTCATCGCCCGCCTCACGGCCCGCGCCTTACTTCGGCTCGGCCTTGCCCTCGTAGCGCTTCGACCACTCCGCCAGCACGCGCTCGCGGTTGGCCGCGGCCCAGGCGAAGTCGTTCTTGGACAGCATCGCCTCGACGTTGCCCTGCACGAACTCGAGCTTCGACTGGATGCCGGGCAGCGCGACGATCGCGAAGTTCTTGGCATAGAGCTGGTTGGCCTCCGGCGTCACCGACCAGTCCATCAGCTTCTTGGCGGCATCGGCCTTTTTGGTCGTGGCGAGGATGGCCGAGGCCTCCATGTCCCAGCCGAGGCCTTCCTTCGGCATCACCACGTCGATCGGCGCGCCGGCTTTCTTGGTCGAATTGGCGCGGTATTCGAACGACAGGCCGACCGCGTACTCGCCGGCGCCGGCCTGGCGGCACGGCTTGGAGCCGGAATGGGTGTAGCTGGCGACGTTCTGGTGCAAGGCGTCCATGTAGGCCCAGCCCTTCTCCTCGCCCATCATCTGCAGCCAGTTCGACACCATCAGGTAGCCGGTGCCCGACGACGCCGGGTGCGGCATCGCGATCTGGCCCTTGTAGGCGGGGTTGGTGAGGTCGGCCCAGCCGGCCGGCTTGGGCAGGTTCCTCTTGCCCGCCTCCACGGTGTTGAAGCACATCGCCGAGGCCCACACGTCCATGCCCACCCACACCGGCGGGTTCTTCGCATCGCGCATGGTCGCCTTGACCTTGTCGAGGCCGGCGGGGGCGTAAGCCATCAGCATGCCTTCCTTCTCCAGCAGCATCAGCGAGGTCGCGGCCAGGCCCATGACGATGTCGGCCTGAGGATTGCTCTTTTCCGCCAGCAGCTTGGCGGTGACGATGCCGGTCGAATCGCGGACCCAGCGGATGGTGACGCCAGGCGTCGCCTTCTCGAAAGCCGCCTTGTATTCCTTGATCTGGTCGGCCTCGAGCGCCGTGTAGACGGTCAGCTCCTGCGCCGCCGCCGCCTGCAGAAAGCCTGCCGCAAATACCGCCGCGACCGCCGCCGCCGAAATCCTGCTCATCCTTGCCCCCGGGAATTCTTGCCTTTGCCTGGGGCGAACCTATGTGGCGCGGGTGTAATCCATGTGACAGTCGCGAAGGACCGCCGCACTTGCGCACGCCGAGCCGGCAAGGCTAGCGTGGCGGAAGCCGCAACACCCTGCCCTGCCGGCCTCTCCCGACCATTTCCGGCCTGCCGCGCCCAAACGCTGAGGAGTTTTCGTCGATGAAGGTCTTTGTGTTCGATCTGCTCGCGTATGGCGCCCATTTCGACCAGTACAAGGCGGACCGCTATCTGCCTTATCCCCTGTCGGGAAAGCACTTCGACCCCGAGGTCGCGGCGCGGACCTATGAGGAGCACCTCGAGATCTGGCGCGAGATGGACCGCCTGGGCTACGACGGCGTCGGGCTGAACGAGCATCACACGACGCCGCACGGGCTGATGAACTCGCCCAACATGATGGCGGCGGTCGGCGCGCAGCACACCAGGAAGCTCAAGTTCCTGCAGCTCGGCAACCTGACGCCGCTGAACAACCCGCTGCGCGTGGCGGAGGAGATCGCGATGGCCGACTGCATGTCGCGCGGCCGGGTGATCGCCGGCTTCGCCCGCGGCATCGCGCGCGAATACGGCGTCTACGGCATCCCGATGCAGGAATCGCGCGCCCGCTACGAGGAGGCCTACGAGATCATCACCCGGGCGTGGACGGAGGAGGTCTTCTCCTTCGACGGCAAGTTCTGGTCGTACAAGGACATCGCGATCTGGCCGCGCCCGTACCAGCGGCCGCACCCGCCGGTGTGGATCCCGTTCACCGGCAGCAAGGAGACGATCGAGTTCGCGGCGCGCCACGACCTGCCGGCGGTGATGGTGCAGACCGCGCCGGGGCTGATGGAGGACATCGTCGGCTATTATGCGAAGTCGCTGGCGGGCCACGGCCACCGCATCACGCCCGACCACCTGTGCCTGTTCACCGACGCCTACGTCGCCGACAGCCGCGCCGCCGCGGTCGAGGAATACAAGGACAGCTACCTCTACTTCACGCAGATGCTGTGGCATCACGGCAGCATCAGCGCCGAGGGCACGCACCGCGAGGAAGGCCCCGGCTACGTCGCGTCGTCGTCCTACGACTACGTGCGGCCGGAGAACCGGCCGTTCGCGCGCATGGACCGCGGCAAGATCCGCAACATGACGATTGCCGACGTCGCGGGCCGCATCGACAGCGGCCAGCTCGCCTGGGGTCCGGCCGACGAGGTGGCCGAGCGGCTGATCGCCGCCGGCGAGCAGACCGGCTGCGATTCGCTGCTGCTCAACATGAACCTGGGGGCGATGCCGCACGCCCAGTTCCTGGCGCAGATCCGCCGCTTCGGCACCGAGGTGCTGCCGAAGCTACAGGCGCACCGTGTACGCACCGTGAAAGCCGCCGCCGCGGTCGCTTGACACCTGCGACGGGCCGGCCGAATCCTGCCGCCGCGGCGCACGGTGCGCCGCGGGGAGGAACCATGCCGGACACCGCGACCGAGCCCACGCGCGCACTCGCGTCCTTCGCCGCCGGGCTGACCCTGGAGGCGATCCCGCCGCGCACGCAGGCGGCGGTGAAGGCGATGCTGCTGGACGCGCTCGCCTGCGCGCTGGCCGGCCACCAGGGCGAGGAGACGCCGCAGGTCTCGCTGCTGGCCGGGGCGCTGGGCACCGCGCCGGATGTCAGCGTGATCGGCAGCGGCCGCATGTCGCTGGCCGCCGCGACGGTGCTGAACGGCTTCCTGGTCACCGCGGTGACGATGTGCGACACCCACCGCGCCACGCTGACCCACGTGATGCCGGAGGTGCTGCCGCCGGCGCTGGCGATCGCCGAGCGCGACGGGCTGTCGGGGCGCGACCTCCTGGTCGCGCTGGCGGCAGGGGCGGAGGTCACGACCCGGATCGGCCTCGGCCTCGACTACCCAGTGTTCCGCAGGAAGGGCTGGCACGGCCCCGGCGTGCTGGGCCCGTTCGGCGCCGCCGCCGCCGTCGGGCGGCTGCGCGGCTTCGACGACGACACGATGGCGCGCGCTTTCGGCCTGGCGGGCAGCCAGTC
This sequence comes from Rhodospirillaceae bacterium, assembly GCA_050249455.1. Lineage (GTDB taxonomy): Bacteria > Pseudomonadota > Alphaproteobacteria > MPNO01 > VGEU01 > JBFWQM01. The sequence goes on from JBFWQM010000108.1 coordinate 7,809, forward strand.
GGCCGGCACCTTCGCCGCCTGGGGCACGCCAACCGTGAAGTGGCACCAGTGCCGCGGCGCGCTGTCCGGTCTGATGGCGGCGCTGCTGGCCGAGACCGGCTTCGTCGCCAACCCCGAGTTCCTGACCGCGCCCGACGGCGGCCTCTACAACACCTATGCCGATGGCGGCCGCCCCGACCTCGCGCTCGACGGCCTGGGCGAGCGCTGGGAGCTGGAGACGATCGCGCTGCGGCCGTGGCCGGCCGCCTCCAACATCCAGGGCGCGGTGACGGCGCTGTTCGACCTAGTGGAGCGCCACGCGATCGACCCGGCGGCGGTGCGCGCGGTGCGGCTCGCCGTCGCCAAGGTGCCGTTCGACATGCACGGCGGATTCGCGACCTACAAGGGCAAGTTCGAGGCGCTGCTGTCGGCGCACTACGCCGCGGCGGTGATCCTGCACGACCGGACGCTGACGCTCGCCCAGTACGAGCCCGAGCGCTACGACGCGCCTGCCCTGCGCCGCTTCGCCGCCGAGAAGGTCGCCGTGCGTCACGACCCGGCGCTGTCCGGCAGCGAGACGGCCGCCGAGATCGAAATGGCCGACGGTACCGTGCACGCGACCCGCATCGCGCAGCCGCGCGGCGCGGCGGAGAACCCGATGAGCCGCCGGCAGATCGAGGACAAGTTCCGCACCTACGCCGCCGCCCGCCTGCCCGCTTCGCGCATCGATTCGGTGATCGACGCGGTCAACGGGCTGGAGACGCAGTCCTTCGTGCGCGGGCTGACGGCGCTCCTGCGCGGGTAGGGCCGGCCGTCACCGGTCCTTGTACGGCCCCTCGGCTCGCGACGTCACCGGCCCGGAGCCGACCGGCGGCGTCGGGCGGTAATGGGCCGGCGGCGGATCGCCGCGGGCGGCGCGGGCGCGCGCATGGTCCGGCGTCTCGATCACGTCCTTGGCGGCCAGCGCGGCTTTGCGGTCGACCGGCACCGGGCCCGGCGCGTCGGGCGGCGGCATCATGTCGGCGTGGTAGTAGGCCATCTTCTGCTTCGACGGGTCGAGCGTGCGCGCCGGGTCGATGTCGCGCTGGTTGGTTCCCTTCGCCGCGGTCGCGACGCCGTCGACGACCTCGTGGTCGAACCACCATTTCTTGACCGGGTTGCGCTTGCCGTTGCCGAGCCGGTCGTCGAGCCAGGTGGCGAGGGGCACCATCGCCGGCTTGAGCCACATCGCATTGACGCCGAGCCAGCTCGCCACCCGCGTCGCGATCGGCCCGTCGAGGTCGACCACCTTGTTCAAGGGGCAGGTCTTCATGCAGCGCCCGCACGCCGAACCCTTGATGTTGGTCAATCGGTAGCGCGTGCAGCGCTCGACATCCGGCTTCCAGATCTCGTAGCCGTTGAACATCACCTTGTCGCCCCACGGGATCGCGTCGCAAGGGCATTCGCGGGCGCATTTGAGGCAGCCGGAACAGAACGTCTGCAGCCCGAAGTCGATCGGCTTGTCGCATTCCATCGGCAGGTCGGTGGTCAGCACCACCGACTTGAAGCGCGGCCCGACGAACGGGTTGAGCACCAGCTCGCCGATCCGGCTGAGCTCGCCCAGCCCCGCCCACAGGATCAGCGGGATATGCATCACGTCGCTGTCGGCATTGGTGTGCGACTTCGACGGAAAGCCTTCGGCGCGCAGGATCTCGCCCATGATGCCCGCGATCTCGGCGCCGCGCAGGTAGCCGCGCATCGACTGGGTGCCGGAGATCCAGTCGTCGCCCGAGGCGCCCTCCATCGTGTCGAAGCCCTGATCGATCAGCATGACGACGGCGTAGCGGTGGACCATGTCGATCGTCGCGCCGTCCTCCTTGTGCGAGTTCCAGGCGTAGCGCGGGATCTCGCAGATGCCGGTCAGGTCGGCGCCGAGGAAATAGGACAGCGCCTTCACCGCGCGCGCGTTGGCGGCCGGGTCGCCGAAGCGGCTGCGGTCCGTGTCGGCGACCGGGCCGTCCTGGAACGGCACCAGCGCGCGGATCGATTTCAGCAGGCTCTGCGACGTGGTGTGCTTCACCGAGAAGCGGCTGCGCTCCTTCTGGCTGCGCTCGCCGAGGTCGCCCTGCAATGCGCGCTCGAAGAACGCGGCGCGCTTGGGCACCCGCGGCACCTCGTCGTCGAGGATCAGCGTCGTCGGGCGGTCGACGCGGCGGACCGTCTCCATCGGGTAGCGGCTGTCGTGCGAGGCCCGCCGCGCCCGCCGGTTGCGCTCGCGCCCCGACTGCGCGCCGTTGATGCCCCACCAGTAGCGCAGCCCCTTGGCGCCGAGCGCCGCGGCGGCGAGCGGCCGGTCGACCGGCAGATCGTAGTCGGTGGCGACGACGGCGATCGAGAACGCCGTGCCGAGATAGGGGTTCAGCAACCGGTCGCCGCGGCGGACGCCGAGGCCGGCCAGCACGGCGAGTCGTTCGGCATCGAGGAATTCGTGGCCGGCGACATGAGCGCGTGCGGCCCAGCCCATCTGGCGGATATGGCCTGCGACCGCGGCCGCGATCTCGGCCGCACGCATGTCGGCGACGGCGCCGACCGCCGGCGCGGCCCAGGCGTGCGCGAGATTGCCCGCCTCCGGCGGCTTCGCATGCTCGACCAGGATGACCAGCGCATAGCCGAGCGGCGCGCGCTCGGCATGGCTGCGCCAGGCGTTGTCGGGGATGCGGCAGACCCCGACCTGGCTCGCGTCCATGAAGTAGGCGAACCCCTTGGCGTCGGCGGCGCGCCGTTCCAGGTCGTCGGGCACCGGCGCGCGAGCGGGTGCCGGCGCGCCTTCGGCGAAGCGGGCGTAGATCTCGCGGTACTTGTCGGCGGCGGCGCCGAGCAGGCCTCCGCCGCGCGGCGCCAGCCCGGCATCGAGCGGCGGGCGCGCCGCCTCCGCCGCCGCGACGCTGTCGTCGCGCGGCAGCGTCTCCAGCGGGAAGGGTCCGAGATGGAACGGCCGGTCGGCCGACGCGGCGCGAAACAGCATGGTCCGGCCTCCGCGCCGCCACAGCCTTTCGCGCCAGGGTGGCGGCGCGACCCGGCGATTGCAAGCGGCTTGCGCGCCGGGCGACCGCGTCAGGCCTGCGGGATCATAGCCGGGTCCATCCAGAAGATTTCCCAGATGTGGCCGTCAGGATCGTTGAAGCTGCGCTCGTACATGAAGCCGTGGTCGGCCGGCGGACGCGTCGCGGTGCCGCCCGCCTTCAGCGCCTTGTCGAGGAGGTCGTCGACCTCGGCGCGGCTGTCCGCCGACAGGGCGATCAGCACCTCGGTCGTCTTCGTCGCGTCGGCTATCTCCTTCGGGGTGAAGTCCTTCGCCCGCGCGCGGGTGAGCAGCATGGCGTAGATGTGCTCGTCGATCACCATGCAGGCCGCCGTTGCATCGGTGAACTGCTTGTTGAAGCTGAAGCCGACCGCGGCGAAGAACGACATCGAGCGGTCGAGGTCGACCACCGGCAGGTTGACGAAGATCTTCCTGGGCATGGAGCGTGTCCTTTAGGGTTGCCTTGTTCAGCCGGCGCAGCAGTCGTGCGCGCCGGGGGCGGCCTCATATTCGTCGTGCAGGCGTACCCAGCTCATCGTGCCGCCCTCGTTCCGCCCCTTCGGCGTCAGGTCGAGCCAGTTGAACGCGCCGACCACCATTTCGACGCCACGGGTGTAGGCCGAATAGGTGTGGCAGACCTGGCCGGCCGCATCCTTCGCGAAGATGCTGATGCCGGGCAGGTCGGGCGCGGCGTAGTCGGTGGTGCCGTAGTTGTAGCCGGTGTCCCGCCGGGCAACCTGGTCCGGCGTGAAGGAGACACCGAAGTCGTAGTTGAAGCTGTTGCCACCCGACGACACCCAGGCGAAGCGCCAGCCGAAACGCCGCCGCACCTGCTCGATCCGCGCGACCGCCGCGCGCGACACCGCGGCGAACGCGAGATCGGCGTGCTCGAAATGCTGCCGCGCAGCGTCGATGTGGTCGGCGACCAGCGCGCAGCCGTCGCAGATGTGATCGGAATCCGGCGGCAGCATAAAGTGGTAGACGGCGAGCTGGCTGCGACCGTCGAACAGGTCGGCCAGCGAGAGCCGGCCGCCCGGCGCGTCGAAGACGTAGTCGGCGTCGAGCCGCACCCACGGCAGCGCGCGGCGTTCGGCGGCGATGCGGTCGCGCAGGTGCGTCAGCTCGCGCTCCTTTGCGAGCAGCGCCCTGCGGGCGTCGAGCCAGGCGGCGCGCGAGACGATGGTGGGCTTCGGTCGGTCCGCGGCGATCATCGGCGGTCTCCCCTTGCTGAACCCGGCGCCGGCGCGCCGGAGGCCGGTGACGCCGATTGCCGTTTCCCTCAGGACGCGCCGGCGCGCCCGATCCCGACAGATGCGGCCGGTTTTTCAGTTGCCCGTCTGGCCGGGGTGGAACAGCGCGACCGGTCGGATCTCGTAGGCGCCGCCAGGGTTGGCGCGGCCGAGCTCGGCGGCGTAGTCGAGCACCTCCTGCAGCGAGGCGCAGTCCACGATGTAGAAGCCGAGGAGCTGCTCCTTGGTCTCCGCGAACGGGCCGTCGAGCACCAGCGGCGGCTCGCGGTCCTTGCGCAGGGTGGTGGCCGCCGTGGTCGGCATCAGCCGCACCACCGGCCCGAGCTTGCCCTGGCGCGCGATCTTCTCATGGACGACGGCGAGCTTGGCGAGGACGGCGTCGTCCTCCTCCTTCGACCAGGCGCAGACGACGTCCTCGCGGTGGTAGCACAGGATGGCGTAGTGCATGCGGGAACTCCCTGTTGCGGCAGGCCGCCGCGGCGCTTGTAGAAATAGGAGCCGCGAACGGCGTGGCTAGAGCTGTATGAACGTCTCGAAGCCGCCGTAGATCATCCGCTTGCCGTCGAACGGCATGCTGTCCATCTCGCACTTGAGCCGCGGGTCGGCCATCACCTTGGCGTTGATCGCATCGCGCCGGGCGCGCGACTCGTAGACGATCCAGGCGAAAATCACGACCTCGTCGTCCTTGGCCTGGACCGCGCGCGGGAAAGACGTCAGCTCGCCGTAGGGCACGTCGTCGCCGGTGCATTCGACGTAGGCGAGCGCGCCGTGTTCCTTCCACACCTCGCCGGCGGTGCGCGCGAGCGCCTTGTAGGCCTCGAGCTTGTCCCTGGGTACCGCCAGCAAGAATCCGTCTACATAGGGCAAGATTGCCTCCTCTATCGGGGTACGTCGTCCCCAGGACGATCGGTCAGCCGCGATCCCGACATCAAGCGTCGAATTTTTGCGCGGGCGCCCCGACTTGACACGGCTTTGCATCTGGGCGCTGATCCGGCCCTCGTGCGGCCGGTCGTCGAGATCGCGCGTGCGCTTGTGCGATCCTGGCAGTAGACGGACCCGTGCCGATGACCGAGGGCCATGCCCGCGCCGCCCCGCTGGCGGTACCCTACACCCTGCTGTCCTTCGCCATCCTGCTTTGGGGCGGCAACTTCGTAGTCGGCCGGCTGGCCAACCTGGACGTGCCGCCGGTCGCGCTGTCGTTCTGGCGCCACCTGTTCGCCGCGGCGATGGTGCTGCCCTTCGTCGTGCCGGCGCTGCGGCGCGACTGGAAGACGGTGCGGCCGCGGCTCGCCACCCTGGCGGGACTCACCTTCCTCTTCGTCACCGGCAACACGCTGGTCTACTACAGCGTCCTCCACACCAGCGTGACCAACGCGGCGCTGATCAATGCCGGGCTGCCGGTGATGGCGGTGTTCTTCTCCTGGGCGATCCTGGGCGATCTGGTCAACCGCTGGCAGGCGTCCGGCATCGCGCTGTGCTTCGGCGGCATCTTAGTGGTGGTGACCCGCGCCGACGTCGGCGTTCTGCTGCGGCTGGAATCGGGCTGGGGCGACCTCTTCATGCTGCTCGCCATCATGTGCTGGGCGCTCTACATGGTGCTGCTCAAGCGGACCGGCCTGCGGGTGTCGCCGTGGACGCTGCTGTTCGTGCTGTCGGCGGGCAGCACGCTGTGGCTGGTGCCGGCCTACGGCGTCGAGATCGCGCTCGGCTTCGGGATGGCGTGGACGTGGCTGACGGCGGCGAGCGTCCTCTACGTCGCGCTGTTCTCCACCGTCGTCGCCTGGGCGTGCTGGAACAGCGGCATGATGCGCATCGGGCCGAACCGCGCGTCGTCGTTCATGTCGCTGCACCCGGTGTTCGGCGCGGCGCTGGGCATGATCTTCTTCGACGAGGCGTTCCGGCCGTACCACGTGCTCGGCACGGCGGTGATCCTGCTCGGCGTCTGGCTGGTCTCGCGCACCTACCGGCAGGCCGCGACGGCGTGAGGCCTATTCGGCCGGGCGCAGCCGGCGCCCGGCGAACCGCAGCCAGGCCGTCAGGCCCAGCGCCACCGCGACCACCGGGACGACGCCGAGGTTCACATAGCTCCAGCCGAGCCCGGTCTGCAGCACGCCCGACAGCAGGACGGCGAGGGTCACGCTGCTCCAGATCAGGAAGTCGTTGAAGCCCTGCACCTTGGCCGCTTCCGCCGGCGTGTGGGTCTGGGTCAGCATGGTCGTGCCGCCGACGAACAGGAAATTCCAGCCGATCCCGAGCAGGGTCATCCCGACCAGGAAGTGGCCCAGGGTCAGCCCGGCGAGGTCGACCGCGAGCGTCGCGACGAACAGCACCGCCCCGGCCAGCATCACGTCCAGCACGCCGAAGCGCTTGATCAGGTGGCCCGTGACGAACGACGGGGCGAACATGCCGAGCATGTGCACCAGCATCATCGAGGCCGAGTCCGCGAAGGTGAGGCCGCACGCGATCATGGCGAGCGGCGCCACCGTCATCAGCAGCATCATCGTCGCGTAGGCCGCCGTCGCGGCGAGCGCCGCGACCAGGAACTCGGGCTGCGCCGCGATCTGGCGCAGCGGCCGGCCGACTACGCGCCGCTCCGCCGCCGTCAGGCGCGGGATGCGCACGAACAGCATCAAGACGACGATGGCGAGGAAGAGCACCGCGATGCTGACATAGGCCCCGGCGAACTCGATCGGTGCGAACCAATCCTTGGTGACACGGGCGAGATAGGGGCCGGTCACCGCAGCCACCACGCCGCCGGCGATCACCAGCGAGATGGCGCGGGGCCGGAACGCCGCGTCGGCGGCGTCGGCGGCGGCGAAGCGCAGGTACTGGGCGAACCCGTTGAACGTGCCGACCAAAGCGGTGCCGACGCAGAACAGCACGAACGACCCCGTGAAGATGGCGTGCGCGCAGACGATGGCGCCCAGGGCGGCCGCGACCGCGCCGGTCATGAAGCCGGCCTGGCGGCCGACCCGCTTCATGTAGAACGAGGCCGGCATGGTCGTGACCATCGCCGCCGCGAAATGCAGCGCGACGGGCACGGTGGAGAGTGACTTGTCCTCCGCCAGCACGTTGCCGACCAGCGCGATCACGATGAATGTCGCGCCGATCGAGGTCATGTAGAGCGCCTGGGCGGCGGCGAGCAGGAGGACGTCGCGGCGGGAGCGGTCGAGCGGCATGGGGCAAGCATAGGCGAACCGCCCCGCCGCCGACAGGAGTACGTCGCCGGCCGCGTCCCGGCGCGGTATGATGCGGTGCCAGACGATCGGGAGGGAGCGATGGCGGCCTCGGCATTCTCATGCGTGCTTGCGCGCGATTCGGCCTTCGACCGGCCCGGCTTCCGCCCGCAGTTCGCCTACCGCGACCTCGGCGTCGCCGCGGCGACCGGTGGCGCGGTCGACGCCTACATCATGCGGGCGGTGCAGCCGTGCACGGCGCCGTTCGGCCTGCACCGCCACGACCTCGGCTTCGAGCTCCTGTTCCTGCTCAAGGGCCGGCTCGACCTCTATTTCGAAGGCGCCGGACGGTTCGCGACCACCGCGGGCACGGCGATCTACCAGCCGCCGATGATCGCCCACGACGTGGAAGGCTGGTCGAACGACCTCGAGCTCCTGGAGATCATCGCGCCGGCGGACTTCCGCACCGATGCGCTGAAGCCGGACGAGGCGCCGCGCACCGGGATCGACGGCATCCCGCGGCTGTCGATCGTCGGCACCGGCCAGAGCGTCTACACGCGCGACGGGCTGCGGCCGCAGTTCGCCTACCGCGACCTCGGCGTGCGGGCCGCCACCGGCGGCGCCTGGCAGGCGCACCTCCTGCGCGCGACGGGTGCCGGCACGGCACCCATCGGCATGCACCGCCACGCGCTCGACTTCCAGATGGTCTACGTGATGAGCGGCTGGGTGCGCTTTTTCTACGAGGGCCACGGCGAGATGACCCTGGGCCCGGGCGACTGCGTCAACCAGCCGCCCGGCATCGCCCACGACGTGCTCGCGTGGTCGGCCGACCTGGAGCTGTTCGAGCTGACGGCCCCGGCGGAATTCGCGACGGCGGCGGCGTAAGACACCACCATTGCGGCAACGCTCTGTCAGTTGTCGGCTGACCAACATCAAGGGCCGGAGACACCCACTTCACCTCCCCATCGCTGACGCGACGGGTCCCCTCCCTCTCCCCCCAATGTGGGCGGAGAGGGCCTTCGTCTTACCCTCTCCGCCCATTTGGGGGGAGGGGTGCGAGCGAAGCGAGCGGGTGAGGTGGGCAGCCGCCGGCCGATCCACCACTCGAGCCCCCCTCTTTTTGCCTCACTCCTTCGGCGGCCACTGACCGGTTTCGGTGAAGTACTTGATCGCGCCGGGATGGGTCGGCATCGGCGAGGCGACCGACATGTTGGCGACGTCGAAGTCGGCCATGAACGGCGCCGCCTTGGTGAGGTCGTCCTTGCCGGTGGCGA
>JBFWQM010000109.1:0-16512 GCA_050249455.1 Rhodospirillaceae bacterium
GACACCAACCTGCTGGCGGGCTCGAAGTTCTTCGCCAAGCCGAGCCTGGGCGACCACACCGCGACGGCCGAGATGCTGGCCACCGGCGCCGGCCGCCTGTTCGACCTCGTCCTGCACGGCAAGGTGAAGATCGAGGTCAACCACCGCTACAAGCTGGCCGACGCCGCCGACGCGCACCGCGCGCTGGAAAGCCGCGCAACGACCGGCTCGACGGTTCTGCTGCCGTAGCGGCACCCTATTTTTCTTTTTGGTCGTCCTCCGGCTTGACCGGAGGACCCATTTATCTGCCCGCGACGATGCGCGGTGGCATGGGTCCTCCGGTCAAGCCGGAGGACGACAAATGAAAAAAAGTGGCTACGCGCTTTCCTCCGCGAAGAAATCCGCGACCAGCCGGCAGAACCGCGCGTTCTGCTCGATCTGGGTCCAGTGGCCGCAGTGGCCGAAGACGTGGAGCTGCGAGCGCGGGATCAGCCGGTGCAGGCGGGCGCTGGACTCCATCGGGATCACCTGGTCCTCGCGGCCGTGGACGATCAGCACCTCGTTGGGCAGTGCGGCGAGCGCCGCCTCCGGGCTGGCCAGCGCCGCGACGTGGCGCTGGCGCGGCGCCGGGAACATCGCGGCGTAGGATTCGTGGTAGCCGGGCCGCACGCTGGCCTCGTAGCGCGAGCGGACGAGGTCGTCGGTGACGATGCGCCGGTCATAGGCGAACAGCTCCGCCAGCCGCTTCATCGCCTCGAACGACGGCTCGTAGCCCCACACCGCGTCGAGCCCCGGCGTGATCGGGAAGTCGAGGCCGGAGGAGCCCATCAGCACCAGCCGGCCGACGCGGTCGGGATGCTCAAGGGCAAGCCGCAACGCCAGCCCGCCGCCGAACGAGTTGCCGACCAGATGGACGCGATCCAGCTCGAGCGCGTCGAGGAAACCCACGGCGTGGCGCACCCACAGGTCCATGTCGTAGCGCGCGCCGGCCGGCCGCCCGGTGTAGCCGAAGCCGACGATGTCGGGGGCCAGCACGCGGAACTGCGGCGACAGCTTGGGCAGCACCAGCCGCCAGTTGGCCCACGCCGTGACCCCGGGGCCGGAGCCGTGCAGCAGCACGACCGGCGGACCGGCGCCGACATCGTGATAGTTCGTCGCGATGCCGGCGGCCGCGACGGTCTTGCCCACTTCCGGGTTCTGGCTGGCGCTCATCGGTGTGCTCCCCTGCCCTGCACTGTGGGCCGCCGCCGCGGTTGCATCAAGCGGCACCGCCGCTAAAGTGGACCCGCAGCAGACGGAGGGCCGGGGGATGAAGCTCGCCACGTTCAGGCAGGGCGGCCGCGACGGCACGCTGGTGATCGTCGACCGCGCGCTGGAGACGTGCGCCGCGGTGCCATCGGTCGCGCCGACGATGCAGGCGGCGCTGGACGAGTGGGACCGCGTGTCGCCCAAGCTCGCGATGCTCTACGATCTCCTGAACAAGGGCACGATCGGCGATGCGGTCCGGTTCGACCCGGCGATGTGCGCCGCACCGCTGCCGCGCGCCTACCAGTGGGTCGACGGCAGCGCCTACATGTACCACGTCGAGCTGGTGCGCAAGGCGCGCGGCGCCGAGTTGCCGCCCAACCTGCTGGTCGACCCGCTGATGTACCAGGGGGTGTCGGACTGCATGAGCGGCCCGCGCGACGCGATCGAGGTCGCCGAGGAGGCGTGGGGCATCGACTTCGAATCCGAGGTCGCGGTGATCACCGATGACGTGCCGATGGGAATCGCCCCCGCCGCCGCCGCCGCCCATATCAAGCTGGTGACGATCCTCAACGACGTGTCCTTGCGCAACCTGATCCCGGGCGAGCTGGCAAAGGGCTTCGGCTTCCTTCAGGGCAAGCCGGCCAGCGCCTTCGCGCCGGTGTTCGTCACGCCCGACGAGCTGGGCCAGGCGTGGGACGGCCGCAAGCTGAGCCTGCCGCTGGTCACCCGGCTGAACGGCGAGATATTCGGGCAGCCCAACGCGGGTGAGGACATGACGTTCGACTTCCCCACCCTGATCGCGCACGCCGCGCGGACGCGCCGGCTCGGCGCCGGCACCATCGTCGGCTCTGGCACGGTATCCAACCGCGCGCCCGGCCGAGGCTCGTCCTGCCTCGCCGAGAAGCGCACGATCGAGACGATCGAGACCGGCAAGCCAGCGACGCCGTTCATGTCGTTCGGCGACAAGGTCAGCGTCGAGATGCTCGGGCCCGACGGCCACAGCATCTTCGGCGCGATCGAGCAGACGGTCGTCAGATACGCGCCGCCGGCATGAACCGGGGCTGAAACGGGGAGTCTCCGCCATGGCCGCCACCAGACGCGCCGACCTCGACACGACGGCAGATTGCGAACGGTTCCGCCTGCGCGGCTTCGTCGACGACCTCGTCGCCGCCGGCGAGGTCGAGATCGTGGATGAGCCGACCCCGCTGTCGCGGCTGGCGGCCAGGCTCGACGGCAACCCCAGGACGGTGCTGTTCCGCCGCGCCGGGCCGGAAGGCGCCGAGGTCGTCGGCAACGTGATGGGCAGCCGTGCCCGCGTCGCGCGCGCCTTCGGCACCGACGAGCGCGGCCTGACCGCCGAGTTCCGCCGGCGGCTCGCCGACCCGATCCCGCCGGTCGAGGTGCCGGCGTCGGCGGCGCCGGTTCAGGCGGTGGTGAAGACCGGCGACGACGCCGACCTGACCGCCCTGCCAGCCCACCTGCAGCACGACGCCGACGGCGCGCCCTACATCTCCGCCTCGCTCGATTTCGCGCGCGACCCCCAGCACGGCGGCACCAATGTCGGCATCCGCCGCATGATGCTGCGCGGCCGGCGCGAGGCGGGCGTCGACCTCAACGCGCCCAGCGACCTGCGCGCCATCTACGGCCGCGCCCGCGAGGACAGCGACCGCATCCCGGTCGCCTTCGCGATCGGCGCGCACCCGGCCGACTACGTCGCGGCGATGGCCCAGATGCCGCCGATGGACGAGTACGCGATCCTGGGCGCGCTGCGCGGCGCGCCGGTGCCGGTGGTCAGGGCGGTGACCTGCGACCTGCTGGTGCCGGCCGACGCCGAGTACGTGCTGGAAGGCTATTTCGACGCCCGCGGCTGGGTCGAGCCGGAGGGGCCCTACGGCGAGTATGTCGGGTATTACGGCCGGCTGAAGCGCAATCCGGTGTTCCACCTGACCGCCGTCACCCACCGCCGCGACGCCCTGTTCCAGACCATGACGATCAGCGGCCGGACCCTGGCGCTGACCGACACCGCGCAGCTTTCCGGCCTGCGCACCGAGCTGTCGGTGTGGCAGGCGCTCGAATCGGCCATCCGCGAGCCGGTGGCGGTGCATGCGACGCCGGCCTGCGGCGGCATGTACAACGTGCGGATATCGATGCGGCCCCGCTACCCGGGGGAGGCGCGCAACGCCATCGCCGCCGCGTTCGGCTCCACCGCCGACGCCAAGCACGTCTTCGTGGTCGACGACGACATCGACGTGTTCTCGCACGACCAGATGGACTGGGCGCTCGCCACCCGGTTCCAGGCCGACCGCGACCTCGTCGTCTCGTCGGGCTACCGCGCGGTGCCGCTCGACCCGTCGCTCGGCGGCGCGCGCACCGGCGCCAAAGCGGGGTTCGACCTGACGATGCCGCCCGGCGCGCGCGAGCGCGAGTATGCGGTGCCCGAGCCGCCGGTCTACCGGCAGGTGCCGCGGCGGACCGCCGCCGAGGCGCTGGCCGCCGGGCCGCAGACCTTCCGCGCCCTGATGGAGGCGGCGGGCAGCGACGACGGGCGCGAAATCGTGCGCGAGATCGAATCGCTCGCCGCCGCCGGGCGCATCGAGCGCGACGACGACGGCCGCTACCGCCTCAAGACCGGATGATGCCTCCTCGACTTGCCGCACTGGCGTCCGCGTTCGGTCGACTGTTCCTCATCCTGGCGTTGCTCGCCGGCGGCCCGGCCATGGCCGCGGCGCAGACGACGGCGCCCGCCGAGGGCGCGACCGTGGCCGAGCTCGAGGCCCTGGTCCGCACGATCGAGAACCAGGCGGATCGAGAAAAGCTGCTGGTGCAGCTGCGCGGCCTGATCGAGGCGCGCCGGCAGGCGGCGGCACCGGCGGCGGAGCCCGGCATCGGCCAGCGGCTGCTGTCTGGACTGACCGCGGGCGCGCAGACCGCGAGCCGCGACTTCATCGAGGCGATCGACATGTTCCGCGGCCTGCCCGCACTGCTCGATCGCGTGTACGACGATCTCGCCGACCCGGCGATCCGCCTCGCCTGGCTGCGTTTCCTGGCGACCATGCTCGCCGTCGCCGTCGCCGGCCTTATGGCGGCCCGGCTCCTGAGCGCGCTGCTGCGCCCGGTGCGGCGGTCGCTCGAGTCGCGCGGCGGCGCTGGCCTGACCACGCGGCTGGTGCTCGGCCTGCTGCGGGCGGTCGTCGAGCTGGTGCCCGTCGCCGGCTTCGCCGGCGCCGCCTACGCGACGATCCTGCTGGTCGGACCGCACCGCGTCACCCACCTCGTCGCGATGGCGCTGATCGCCGTCAACCTGATGGTCCAGGGGGTGAGCGTGGTGGCGCGGTTCATGTTCCAGCCCGACTCCCCGGCGCTGCGCGTCCTGCCGGTTCGCGACGACACGGCCAACTATGCCTGCGTCTGGGTCGCGCGGATCGCCGCCACCGCCGGCTACGGCTATTTCGCCGGCCAGGCGGCGCTCATGCTCGGGCTGTCCCAGGGCGCGCACGACATCTACTTGCGCGTGCTGGGGCTCGCCATCGCGGCGATGCTGGCGATCCTCGTGCTGCAGAATCGGACGGCGGCGGCCGCGGCGATGCGCGCCGCGCCGCCGGGTGCGCCCGAGCGCGAGGGCGGGTTCTGGACGCTGCGCAACCGGCTGTCCGAGTTGTGGCACGTGCTCGCCCTGATCGCCATCACGGGCATCTACCTGGTGTGGGCGCTCGGCGTGCGCAACGGGTTCTCCTTCATCGCCGGCAGCCTGGCATTGAGCATCGCGATCCTGTTCGGCGCCTGGGTGCTGGAGCGGGGGGCGCGCCGGCTGGTCGACAGCATCCTGCACGTCTCCGACGAGCTGGAGGCGACCTATCCCGGGCTGCAAGCGCGCGTCAGCCGCTACCGGGTGGTGCTCGACACCGTGTTCCGGATCGTGGTGTGGCTGGTCGCGGCGTTCCTGCTGGCCGAGGCGTGGGGCGTGCCATCGATCGACTGGCTGGTCTCGCGCGGCGGCCAGCATCTGCTGTCGGTGCTGTTCAGCACGCTCGTGGTCGGCGTCATCGCGATCATCCTGTGGGAGCTTGCCAATTCGCTGATCGAGCGCCGCATGACGGGCGGCGCGCTCGGCATGCGCGCGCGCACCCTGCTGCCGCTGCTGCATACCACCATCAAGGTCTTCCTGGTCATCATCGTCGGGCTGGTCGCGCTGTCGACGCTGGGCATCGACATCACGCCGCTGCTGGCCGGCGCCGGCGTGATCGGCCTCGCCATCGGCTTCGGCTCGCAGGCGCTGGTGAAGGACGTCATCACCGGCTTCTTCATCCTGATGGAAGACCAGATCGCGGTCGGCGACGTGGTCCAGGTCGCCAACCGCAGCGGCCTGGTGGAGGCGATCACCATCCGAACCGTGCGTCTGCGCGACCAGGCGGGCAGCGTCCACACCATCCCGTTCGGCGAGATCACCAGCGTCCAGAACATGACGCGGGAGTACTCCTACTACGTCTTCGACATTTCGGTGGACTACCGCGAGGACACCGACCGCGTCGTCGCGGTGATCGGCGAGATCGGCGCGCAGATGCAGACCGAGGACGCATGGCGCGACCGCATCCTGGAGCCGCTGGAGGTGCTGGGCGTCGACTCGTTCGGCGATTCCGCGGTCGTCATCAAGGCGCGCATCAAGACCCGCCCCATCCAGCAATGGAGCGTCGGCCGCGAGTTCAACCGCCGCATGAAGAAGCGGTTCGACGCCGAGGGAATCGAGATCCCGTTCCCCCACCGGACGGTCTATATCGCCGGCGGCACTCCGCCGGCCGCCGGAGCGGAGAAGCCGGAGCCGGCGCCCGGCTGACCGGACGGCGGCGGCGCCGAACCGATCAGGATGAATATTCGGTTAGCGGCGTTAACGACTCGTTGGCATCTGCGGCCTAGATGATTAACGGCCATGTCGTCGCCAGGCCCGCTGGAGAGCCCGATGCGCCGGTCCGATGGTGCTGCGGTCAAGCGAGACCCGACACGTCCGGCCTGGGTGAGCGTCTATCCGGCCGTCGTCGCAGTGTGCGCGGCGGTCGGCGCGCTGGCCCATGCCTTCGGCGCCGGCTCTTGGGCGGCGTATGGCAGCGCGGCGGCCATCGTCGCGGTGAGCGGCGTTTTTGTCATCGGCCCGCGCCGCGCCAGCTTGCTGGCGAGCGCAGCGCAGGCCGCGGAGCTGGCCGCGCTGCGCGAGACGTCCGACCGCTACCAGCGGCTGTTCGACATTTCCCCGCACGCCATCCTCGTGGTCCGCAAGGGCCGCATCGCGATGATCAACGCCGCCGGCGTGGCGATGTTCGGCGGGCGCAGTGCCGAGGAGCTGGTCGGTCGCCACACCCTCGACTTCATCCACCCGGACTACCTCGACATCGCCTACGCGCAGATGCAGCAGGTGATCGAGGAACAGCGCGCCTGCGGCCCGAAGACATTCCGACGCCTGCGGGTCGACGGCTCCCCCTATTGGGTGGAAGCGGTCATCGCGCCGATCACGTGGGACGGCGGCCGCGGCGCGCTGATCGTCCTGCGCGATATCTCGGTCACCAAGGCGGCGCTCGACGCCCTGAAGGAAAGCGAGGAGCGCTTCCGCTGCCTGACCGCCAACCTGCCAGGCGTGGTGTACCAGTATGCGCTCCATCCCGACGGCCGGACTTCGATCCCGTTCATCAACGACGGCGTGCGCGACCTGTGCGGCGTCGACGCCGAAACCATCCAGGGCGACCCGGAAGCATTCGCCGGCGCGATCCACCCCGACGACGCGCCGCGCCTCGCCAGCGCGTTCGAGGCGTCGGCCGAGACCCTGACGCCGGTGAGCATCGACCTGCGCGTACGCCGCAGCGGCGGCGGCGAGAGATGGGTCCGCTCGATCTCGCAACCGCGCATGCTCGGCGACGGCACCATCCTGTGGGACGCGCTGATGCTCGACATCTCCGACCGGGTGGCGACCGAGCAGGCGCTGGCCGCGGGTCAGGCCGCGCTGCGGCAAAACCTGCAAGAGCTGGAGCGCACCAAGTCGCTCCTGGAGACGCAAGGGTGCGAGCTGACGGTACGCGCCGAGGAGTTGCACGCGGCGCGCAATGCAGCGGAAGCCGCGAACCGCGCGAAGTCCGCCTTCCTTGCCACCATGAGCCACGAGATCCGCACCCCGATGAATGGAATCGTCGGGATGACGGGGCTCCTGCTCGGCACCGGCCTGGACGCGGAGCAGACCCGCTATGCCGAGACCGTGCGCGAATCCGCCACCGCGCTGATCGACATCATCAACGACATCCTCGACTACTCGAAGCTCGAAGCCGGCAAGCTGGAACTCGAGGATGCGCCGTTCGAGCTCGACCCGCTGATCGGCGGGGTGCTGCAGCTCATGCAGCCGCGCATCGCGGCGAAGGGCCTGACCTCGGCGAGCCGGATCGGCGCCGGCGTGCCGCTGCGCCTGCGCGGCGATGCCGGCCGGCTGCGTCAGATCCTGCTGAACCTGGTCGGCAACGCCGTCAAGTTCACCGATACCGGCAGCATCGCGGTCGAGGCCGAGGCCGTCGAGTGCGGCGTCAACGAGGTGCGCCTGCGCCTTGACGTGTCCGACACCGGCGTCGGCATCGGGCCGGATGAACGCAGCCATCTGTTCGCCCGCTTCAACCAGGGCGATGCATCCATCGCGCGTCGGTTCGGCGGCACCGGGCTGGGCCTCGCGATCAGCCGCGAGCTGGTGACGCGCATGGGCGGCGAGATCGACGTGGAGAGCCGCCCCGGCAGCGGCAGCCGGTTCTGGTTCACCGTGCGGCTGGCGCACGACGGCACCGCGCCGCAGCGCCGTCGATGGGACGGCCGCCGCGTGCTGGTCGTCCACGAGGCCGACTTGTGCCGCCGGGTCCTTGCGCGCCAGCTCGCCGACTGGGGCATGAGGGTCGATGCGGTTGCCGGCGTGCCGGCGGCGCTCCGCCTGCTGCGCCGGCCGGGCGCCGGCGCCGGCCCGTACGAAGCCATGCTGATCGAGCAGGGCCTCTCGGGCCATGAATCCGCGCTTCTGTGCCGCAGCGCGCGCGAAACGCCGGGGGGCGCCGCGGCGAGAGTCATCTGGCTGCAGCGCGACGCCGCGTCCCCCGATCCGTCGCTGCCGATCGCCGCTGCCGTCCCGGCGCCGGTGCTGCCGGAGACGCTCTGTCCCGCGCTCGAGGCCGCGCTGGGCGACGGAGCCGGGGTCGCGCCGCCGCCGCGCCCGGTCGCCGCGTCGCCGCCCGCACCGGCGAACGCGTTGAACGTGCTGCTCGCCGAAGACAACCACGTGAACCAGATGCTCGCGGTGGCGATCCTGACGAAGGTCGGCCACAAGGTCGACGCCGTGGCGAACGGGGCCGAGGCGGTGGCGGCAGTCGTCGCGCGCCGCTACGACGTCGTGCTGATGGACGTGCACATGCCCGAAATGGACGGGCTTGAGGCGACCCGGCGCATCCGCGCCCTCGGCGGCGCGGCGGGCCGCGTCCCCATCATCGCGCTGACCGCCAACGCGATGCCCGGCGACCGCGAGACCTGTCACGCGGCCGGGATGGACGATTACATCGCCAAGCCGCTCGACATCGCGCGATTGATCGAGACGATCGAGCGCTGGGCGAACCGCGTCGCCGACGCCCCGGCACGCGCTAAGGCGAGCTGAACTTTTCCGTCAGTTCGTCCGCCGCGGCACGATCGCCAGGTAGGCGGCGCACAGCCGCACCATCTCGTGCTGACGCTCGCCGTCGTCCATGTGGCCGGTGACCTCGGGCGAGTCGTGATGCAGGGCGTCGTTGGCCCACAGGCCGTGCAGCACCTCGAGGACGAAATCGACCGCCCGGTCGGGTTCGGGGTGGCCGATCTCGTCGCGGCGCGACAGCAGGACGCCGCGCAGCTTGTCGCGCGCCTGGGCCCAGGCGGCGGTGTAGCGGTCGCGGAAGGCGCGATCGACCGCGCATCGCAGGATGAACACGCGGGTGATCTGCCGGCGTCCGCGGATGAATGCGAGCTGCGCCGCGATCACCTCGGCGAGGATGGCGTCGAGCGAGCTGTCGCGCCACTGGTCGAGCTCGGCGAGCCGGTCGATCTCGGTGATGACGAGGTGGCACTGCCGGGCATGGAGGTGCAGGAACAGCCCCTCCTTGTCCTTGAACCGGGAATAGAAAGCGCCGACCGAGGACTGCGCGCGGCGGACGATCTCCGCCACGGACGCGCCGTCGTAGCCGTGCTCGCCGAACAGCTCCTCCGCCGCCTCGATGATCCGCTCCATGGTACGCCGACTGCGCCCCTGCTGCGGCGCCCGCCCGAAATCGTCGGCGATCTCAACCGAATCCATATACCCTCCACTCCCCCGTAATTCGCCCGGCAACCCCCTACCGGGCGTAGAATTTCTCTTTGAGTGAATCGACCTTTTCCGGTGCCCGCTCCGCCAGGCGTTCCCACACAATGTCGTTGGCGCGCGCCAGGAAATCGCGCCGCGCCGCCCCGTCGAGGACGATGCTCTCGACGCCGGCGGCCGCCTGCGCCCGTGCCTCCCGGTCCGCCGTGGCGGCGATGAAATCGCGGGAATAGCCCTCCGCGTCGATCGCGAACTGTGCCAGCGTCCCGCGCAGCCGCACCGGCAGTCGCTGCCAGGTGTCCAGGTTCACCAGCAGCAGGTTGTTGCCGCGATAGAAGCTGGGCTCGAGCCGGTACTTGACGTGGCCGAGCACGCCCAGGCCGCTCACCGCGATGGTGGGAAAGCCGAAGCCCTGGAGCACGCCCTTCTCGAGCTTGGCGGCGATCTGGCTGGCGGAGGTCGCCGTCAGGTCGGCCCCGAGCGCGGAGAAGAAGTCGCGCAAGGTGGCGTTGGCCCGGATCGTCAGGCCGCCGAGATGGAGACGGCCCTCGGCGATGCTCGGCCGCCGGGTCAGGTAGATGCTGTAGGTGATGTTGGACTCGAACCAGGCAAGGATGTGGGCGTTCAGCCGCTCGTGCCAGATCTCGTTGAGCAGATCGAGGCCGCCGTTGGCGCGCACCTCCTCCACCGAGCGGTTGCAGGCGACCAGCGCGTCGGCCTCGGGCACCGCGCCGAGGTAGTAGCGCGCCGGTGAGTGCAGCACGTCCACGCCGCCGCGACCGAGCACCGCCGCAGCCTTGTTCGGCGGCGCGTCGATGTCGTCCACCGGGACGAGACGCAGCTGGCCCGCGGTCGCCCCGTTCACCTTCTCCACCCAGCGCTTGAAGGCCCGGTCATAGGTGTTGGCCATGGCCGCGGTCGGCGGCGGCGCGATGAAGGCCTTGAGCTCCAGCGGCTCCGCCGTGACGGCGGCAGGCGCCGCGACGGCGAAGGCGACGGCCGCCGCGAGGCGCGCGAGACGGCAGCGCGTCACCGGAGGTCACTCATGACGGGACGGCCTGACCGGCCGTTCTTTGCTGTTGGGCATCGCGCGGCTCCCGGCGCTTTTCCTGTTCTTCGTCGTTATTGGCGTTCCCGGCCGGCGGTCATTCCGCCGCCGCCGTCGCCCGCGCCGGGCTGGCGCCGACCGGACGGAGGTGCGGCATGACCTCGGAAGCGAACATGTTCATATTCTTCCGGGTCAGCTCCGCCGGCAAGGTGGCGAATTGCAGCATGGTGATCAAGTTGCCGAAGCCGAGGCGCTCCTGGTAGGCGGTGATCTTCTCGATCACAGTCGCCGGGCTGCCGCACACGAACATGCCGCGGCTCTGCAGGGTGTCGAAGTCGGGCGAGGCGAGCGAATACTTGAACTTGGACTCGATCATGCCCTTCATCGAGGCCATCGAGGTGTAGCCGGGCGGCAGCCTGTACTCGATCGGCGACTTGATGAACTTGGCGTAGAAGTTCTCGGCGTGCTCCTTGGCCTCGCGCTGGGCGATGGCGTCGGTCTCCGCCACGTAGATGGGCAGCGCCCAGCCGAGCTGGTCGGGGGTCGACTGGTAGCCGTAGCGCGCCGCGGTGTCCCGGTACTGGGTCATGTACTTCGAGACCGAGTCGATCGGGCTGAAGGTCTGCAGATAGGTGTAGCGGTGGTCGGGGTGCGAGGCCCAGTCAATGGTCTCGGTCGAGCCCTGCGACGGCACCCAGATCGGCGGGTGCGGCGTCTGGTACGGCCGCGGCCACAGGTTGACGTACTGGAAATAGAAGTGCTTGCCGGCGAACTCGAACGGACCGGTCTTGGTCCACGCCGCGACGATCAGGTCGTGCGCCTCGTGGAAGCGCTCGTGCGAGAAGCCGGGGTTCGCCATGCTGGCGTGGTACTCGCAGCCGATGCCGCGCACGAACCCGGTGATCAGCCGCCCGCCCGACAGGTTGTCGAGCATCGCGAACTCCTCCGCGATGTAGATCGGGTTCTCGATCAGCGGCAAGGCGCGGCCGAGCACGCAGATCTTGGCGTTCTTGGTCTGGCGGGCCAGCGCCCCGGCCAGCACGTTGGGCGCCGGCATCATGCCGTAGGCGGTCTGGTGATGCTCGTTGACGCACACGCCGTCGAAGCCGAGCACGTCGGCATGGACCAGCTCGTCCATGTATCGGTTGTAGAGCCTGTAGCCTTCCTTGGGGTCGTAATAGCTGTTGGGCAGCGTGACCCAGGCCGACTCGTGATGGTCCGTCCAGCTCAGGTCGAGCGCGCCGTAGGGCATCAGATGGAAGAAGAAGAACTTCATCGCGCGGCTCCGTTGATGTGGGCGGTGACGTCGGCGACGAAGTCGTCGAGCCGCTCGACGTGCGGAAGGTGGCCGCAGCGGTCGTAGATCCGCAGCGACGACCCGGCGATCAGGCCGTGCCACGCCTCGCCATAGGCCGCCGGCAGGATCATGTCGCTGTCGCCCCACAGGATCAGGGTCGGCATCCGGATGCGGTGCAGCCACTTGCGCAGGTCCGGGCTGAAGAAGCGCGGATTCCACGCCAGCTTAGCGGTCGCGAACCGGTTCTTCAGGGCGACGTCGAGCTGCTCGGACGTCTGCGGCATGCCCAGCAGCGCCTCGGCGCGCGCCTTGTCGAAGAACAGGTTGCGCACGACCTGCTCCGGCGTCCACAGGAAGACGTCGCCCTTCGGGACGCCCTGCACATGGATGCCGGCGGCGGAGACCAGGGTGAGCGTCTTCAGCCGCTCTGACGACCGCACGGCGACCTCGGCGGCGAGCCAGCCGCCCAGCGAGTGACCGACGAGATGGACGCCGCGCAGGTCCATCGCCTCGAGGAAGTCGAGGTAGAACATCGCGAGGTCGGACATGCTGTCCAGCCAGTCGGGCGTGTCGGACGCGTCGAAGCCGGGGTGGCTGGGGGCGATCACGTCGAACCGGTCGGACAGCCGGGACATGAACGGCATCCAGGCCGCGTTGCCGGCCCCGCCGTGGAGGAACAGGAGCGGCGGCCCCTCGCCGCCCCGGTAGAGATTCACCTTGCAGCCGGAAACCGTGATCGACTGCTGGCTGGAACTCGCCATTCCGGCCGTCTCCTTTCGTCCAAACGCCTAATCCAAAACATCAATTCCAATCGCGATCATGGCGGCGGCCATGACGGCGGGTCAAATGGAAACACCCGCGGCGACCGGTCATGATAGCGCACGCCGCCAGCGGTGGCAGCCTTGCAACCGCCATACGCAGTATTACGGATAAGGAGGAGGAGAACGCCGCCGCGCACGGCGGCGCAGGGATCACGGCCACCAGCCGTCGATCTTCAGGCCGCTCGCCCGCTCCGCCTCCTCACGCGACACCGCGCGCACCGTCTGCGCGAACGTCCAGACATGGCCTTCCGGATCGCGCGCGGAATAGGTGCGGTCGCCGTAGAACTGGTCCTCGGGCGGGCGCAGGATCTCGGCGCCGGCGGCGCGCGCCCGCGCGCAGTGCGCGTCGAGGCCCTCCTTCAGCATGGCGTGGATCGACTGGGTGTTGCGTCCGCCGATGGTGCGCGGGCTGCCGACATGGTCGGCCCATTCGGGCCCGACCATGATGTAGCCGGCGTCGAACCGCATCTCGGAATGGACCAGGTTGCCGTCCGCGTCGGTGATGACCATGACGCGCTCGAAACCGAAAGCCTTCTCCAGCCAGCCGAGTGCCGCGGCAGGGTCCTTGTAGTAGACGGCCGAGCCCAGGGTGGCGCGCCGGAACGGGTCGGTCATGGCGGAGTCTCCTGATCGCCGGCGGCCACGGCGGGCCGCCAGGTCAGGATATAGGGCGCACGGGCGACGGGTCGCGTCAGCCTTGCGGCTCGCGCTTGAACAGGTCCTTCAGGCGCAGCCCGTCGCCTGGCGCGCCGTCGAACGCGGTGCCGGTCTTACCGGCGCGGAACCGGTCGCGCGCCCGCGTATAGGCGTCGTCCGAAAGCGGCACGTACGCGACGTTGTGCGCGGCGGTGCCTGCGTAGGTCAGAAAGAATTCTATAAAATCCTTTATTTCAGCCTTCTGTGCCCATTTTTTTGAGACATACATGAAGAGCACGCGCGACAGCGGCCGGTAGCGGCCGCTCAGCACGTTGGCCTCCGACGGCTCGACGCATTCGGGCGTCGTGTAGCTGACCTTGAGGACCTTCAGCCGTTCGCGGTTCTTCGCGACATAGGCGAACGGCAGGTAGCCCAGGCTGTGCGGGTCGTTGGCGATGCCGCGCACGATCACGTCGTCATCCTCGCTGCCGGCATAGTCGGCGCGCTGCGACCGCGCCTTGCCGACCACGACTTCGGTGAAGAAGTCGAAGGTGCCTGAATCGCCGCCAGCGCCGTACAGCGCGATGGGCACGTCGGACCAGGCCGAGTTGAGCTGGCGCCAACGCGTGATCGTGCCCTGCGCCCCCGGCTGCCACAGTCGCCGCAGCTCCGCCACGCTGATGCACTCCAGCATGTTGTTCGCCGGGTTGACCGCGATGGAGAGCGCGTCGTAGGCGACCGGCAGCTCGATGTAGTCGATGCCCGCCGCCTTGCAGGTCGCCATCTCCTGCCGCGAGATCGGGCGGGAGGCATTCGAGATCGCCGTCTCGCCGCGGCAAAACTTGCGGAAGCCGCCGGTGGTGCCGGAGAACGCAACCGAGAACTGCGCCGCCTCGCCCTTTGCCTTGCGGTATTCGATGCCGACCGCCTCGGTGAGGGGGAAGACGGTGCTGGAGCCGTCGATCTGGATGGTCTGCGCCATCGGATTCGCCGGCAGGGCAAGGCCCATCGCCAACGTGAGCGCCAATCTCGAAAGCAGCTTTCGCCTCATGAGTACCCTCGAGCGATTTATTCCATGTTTCTAGTTATATTGGCATACTGAACGATGACAGCTGAATGACAGAAACCTCAGAAACCATCTATATGATCGATATTTTTTCTGCTTCCCAGGAATTATAACGCGGTGCAAACCGGCGCTTGACCTGCCGATAAATTCCGCTATTCTGGTTTTATGGAATCAGATCGCCTTGCGGTGGCGTTTGCCGCCTTGTCGCAGGAAGTCCGGGTTCGTCTCATCCAGGCGCTGGCGGCCGAGGGGCCGGCCGGGTTGCCGGTGAAGGCGCTGCGCGCGCTCGTCGGGATACCGGCCTCCACCCTGTCGTTCCATCTTGCGGCGCTGGAACAGGCGGGCCTTGTCCAGGGGGTCCGGCGCGGACGCGAGGTGATCTACGCCATACGCCCGCCGGGCGGGCGCGAGCTGGGATCGTTCGTCGCGGCGACCTTCGGCAACGACGCCCTTGCCCCGTTGCCGCCGCCGGAGGCCGCGCCCGCCGGACTGACACCGTCCTTCAACGTGCTGTTCCTGTGCACCCACAACGCCGCCCGCTCGATCATGGCGCAGGCGATCCTGGAAGCGATGGGCGGGGCGGGCTTCCGCGCCTATTCCGCCGGCTCGGCGCCGCTGCCGCAGCCGGACGCCGCCGTGCTCCACCGCCTGCAGGCGCTCGGCCACCCGGTGGACCATCTGCGCAGCAAGTCGTGGTACGAGTTCACCGGGCGGGACGCGCCGCGGATGGATTTCGTCATCACCCTGTGCGCCCCGCCGGAGGGACAGACGCCGCCGGACTTCGGCGACCGCGCCATCGCCGCCGACTGGCCGCTGCCCGACCCGGCACGCTTTACCGGCAGCGCGGTCGAGCGCGGCGTCCTGTTCGACCAGATCTATGACGGCATCCGCCGTCGGCTCGAGACGTTCTGCGCCCTGCCCTTCGCCGCCCTGGATCGCATGACCGCCCAGGCGCGGGTGGACGCGCTTGCCGGCGGGGCGCGGGTCGCGGCCTGAAAGGGGAGTTAACGATGGGCGTCGGGATCAACGGCATGGGCCGCATCGGCAGGCTGGCGCTGCGCGCCGCGCTCGGCGGCGTGGTGCGCGACGAGGCCGACCCGCGCGCCGGCGCGCGGCTCGAGGTCCGGCACGTCAACGAGCTGAAGGGCGGCGCCGCGGCGACCGCGCATCTCCTGGAGTTCGACAGCATCCACGGCCGCTGGCGCACCGCGTTCGCGGTGGAAAACGACAGCGCGATCACAGTTGGCAACCGGCGGCTCGGCTTCACCGCCGCCGCCCGGCCGGGCGAAGTGCCGTGGGGCGACCTCGGCTGCCACGTCGTCCTCGAATGCACCGGTAAGTTCCTGAAGCCGGACGATCTCCAGGGCTATTTCGACCAGGGCGTGAAGCGGGTGATCGTCGCCGCGCCAGTCAAGGACGAGCGCGCGCTCAACGTCGTGGTCGGCGTCAACGACAGCGCCTACGACCCTGGAAAGCATCGGATTCTGACCGCTGCGTCGTGCACGACCAACTGCCTCGCCCCGGTCGTGAAGGTGGTGCATGAGAACATCGGCATACGGCACGGCCAGATCACCACGATTCACGATCCGACCAACACCAACGTCGTGGTCGACGCGCCGCACAAGGACCTGCGGCGCGCCCGCTCCGCCCTCAATTCGCTGCAGCCCACGACCACCGGCAGCGCGACCGCCATCGCCCTGATCTACCCCGAGCTCAAGGGCCGGCTGAACGGCCATGCGGTGCGCGCGCCGGTGCTCAACGCCAGCCTGACCGACTGCGTGTTCGAGCTCAACCGGCCGACCGACGCCGCCGAGGTCAACGCGATGTTCACCGCCGCGGCGGCCGGCCCGCTGGCCGGCATCCTGGGCATCGAGACACGGCCGCTGGTGTCGGTGGACTACGCCAACGACAGCCGGAGCTCGATCGTCGATGCGCCGAGCACCCTGGTCACCGACGGTACGATGCTGAAGGTCTACGCCTGGTACGACAACGAGATGGGCTACGCCTGCCGCATGGTCGACCTGGCCGACATCGTGCTGGCCGCGGGCGCGTGATGGGCGGGTTGCGCAACTACGCGATCGTCAC
>JBFWQM010000110.1:0-6754 GCA_050249455.1 Rhodospirillaceae bacterium
GCGATCACCGACATCATGGTCAACGGCGCCAACCAGGTCTATGTCGAGCGCGGCGGCAAGCTGGAGGTCACCGGCGTGCGCTTCCGCGACGACGCGCACGTCATGAACATCGCGACCCGCATCGTCACCTTCATCGGCCGGCGGGTCGATGAATCGACGCCGCTGGTCGATGCCCGTCTCGCCGACGGCAGCCGCGTCAACATCATCATCCCGCCGCTGGCGATCGACGGCCCGTCGATCTCGATCCGGAAATTCTCCAAGAAGTCGATCACCCTCGACGTCATGGCGCGCCAGCAGAACATCTCGGCGCAGATGGCGACGCTGCTCAAGGTCGCCTCGCGGTCCCGGCTCAACATCCTGATCTCGGGCGGCACAGGGTCGGGCAAGACCACCCTGCTCAACGCCATGTCGCAGCTGATCGACCACGGCGAGCGGATCGTGACCATCGAGGACGCCGCGGAGCTTCAGCTCCAGCAGCCGCACGTCGTCCGCCTGGAGACCCGGCCGGCCAACCTGGAGGGCCACGGCGAGATCACCATGCGCGAACTCGTCAAGAATGCGCTGCGAATGCGCCCCGACCGCATCATCCTGGGCGAGGTGCGCGGCAGCGAGGCGATCGACATGCTGCAGGCGATGAACACCGGCCACGAAGGGTCGATGTCCACCATCCACGCCAACCGGCCGCGCGAGGCGCTGACCCGCCTGGAAAACATGGTGGGCATGGCCGGCATCAACCTGCCGAGCAAGGCCGTGCGCACCCAGATCTCGGACGCGATCGACATGATCGTCCAGATCAGCCGCATGCGCGACGGCATCCGCCGCGTCACCAGCGTGACCGAGGTAGTCGGCATGGAAGGCGACGTAATCATCACGCAGGAGCTGTTCCACTACGATTTCGAGGGTGAGGACAACGCCGGCCGCCTGAAGGGGAACTTCCGCTCGTCCGGCCTGCGGCCCCACTTCACGCCGAAGGCGGAATATTTCGGCCTGGAGCGGACCCTCCTCGACGCGATCTGAGCGCGGCGATGGACCCCACGCTCCTCCCTGTCGTCGCCGTCGGGCTCGCGGCCACCGTGGTGGTGCTGCTGCTCCTCTCGGCGTTCGGCAACACAACGCGACGGCGCATCGTCACGCGCATCCAGACGGTGCAGGAACGCCACAACTACGCGGCCCAGGCGGCGGCCGCGGCGCCCAGCCTGCGCCGGCGCAGCCGCGACAGCTCGTTCAAGCACTTCGACACCTTCATCAAGAGGTTCCTTCCCCGCCCGGAGGTGCTGCGCCAGCGCCTGATGCGGACCGGCAAGAACATCTCGATCGGCGAGTACGTGCTGGCTTGCCTCGCGCTGGGCGCCATCGTCAGCTACCTGCGCGGCTTCGTCCTGCCGCTGCCCACGCTGCCGGCAACCTTCGTCGGCATCATCGTCGGCGTCGGCCTGCCTCACCTCTACGTCAGCCTGATGATCAAGAAGCGGATCAAGGCGTTCCTCGCGGTGTTCCCCGACGCGATCGAGCTGATCATCCGCGGCGTCCGTTCCGGCCTGCCGGTGCCGGAATCGATCCGTACCGTCGCCTCGGAGCTGCCCGGCCCGGTCGGCCAGGAGTTCCGCACCGTCGCCGACAAGCTCAAGCTCGGCCAACCCCTGGAGCAGGCGCTGCTCGACGCCGCGCACCGCATCGGCACGCCTGAGTTCAAGTTCTTCGTGATCTCGATCTCGGTGCAGCGCGAGACGGGCGGCAACCTTGCCGAGACGCTGGAGAACCTCGCCGACCTCCTGCGCAAGCGGCGCCAGATGGTGCTCAAGATCAAGGCGATGTCGTCGGAAGCCCGCGCCAGCGCCATGATCCTGGGTTCGCTGCCGTTCATCATGTTCACGATCATGTACCTGCTGAACAAGGGCTACATCATGACCCTGTTCAACGATCCGCGCGGCGTGATGATGGTGATCATCGGGCTAACCAGCATGGCCCTGGGCGTCGCCGTCATGGCGAAGATGGTGAAGTTCGAGATATGAACGAGACCGCCCAGCTCTTCCAGCTGCAGAACCTGAGCGCGGACGTCGTCGTCGCGATCGCCGGCTTCGCGGCCTTCGTCACGGTTATGCTGGTCTACCGCGCACTCTTGATCCGCGACCCGCTGGCGGCGCGAATGAAGGGCCTGCAGGCGCGGCGCGACGCGCTGCGCGTGCGCGCCCTGGCGCCGCGGCGGCGCGATCGCCGCGCCATCAGCATGGGCACCATCCGCACGATCGTGCGCAAGCTCAACCTGCTGCGCACCAGCCAGGCCAGGAAGGCCGGCCTGCGGCTCACCCAGGCCGGCTGGCGCTCCAAGGACGCGCTGTCGATCTACTTCTTCTGCAAGCTCTGCATGCCCTTCGTCTTCGGCGCGCTGGTGCTGGGCTGGATAGCGGTCGGCGGCTTGGCCAAGATGTCGGAGATGATGCGCTACCTCATCGCGATGAGCGCGGTCGTTGCCGGCGCCTATGCGCCCGACGTCTTCGTCAAGAACGCCATCACCAAGCGGCGCCAGAAGATCCTCAAGGGGCTGCCCGACGGGCTCGACCTGATGGTGATCTGCGCCGAGGCGGGCCAGAGCCTGGACGCCGCGCTCAACCGCGTCGCGCGCGAGATCGCCATCTCGGCGCCCGAGCTTGCGGAAGAGCTGAGCCTGACCGCGATCGAGCTGGGGCTGATGCCGGACCGGCGCGAGGCGCTCGACAACCTGAACAAGCGTACCGACATGCCCGAGCTGCGCGGCGTGGTGAACGCGCTGCTGCAGACCGAGCGCTACGGCACGCCGCTTGCCCAGTCGCTGCGGGTGCTGGCGGCCGAGTACCGCCACAACCGGCTGATGCGCGCCGAGGAGAAGGCGGCGCGGCTGCCGGCGATCCTGACGGTGCCGATGATCATCTTCATCCTGCCGGCCCTGTTCATCGTGCTGATCGGGCCGGCGATCGTCAGGACCATCGACATGCTGTCGAAGTTCTGAGGGAAGGGCGTCGTGCGGAAGAGTGGCGTACGGGAAGCGCGCGTCTCAGCGCTTCTGCATCTGGGCCAGATCGACCTGGCCGCCGCCGGCGTGGTAGGCGCCGATCGCCTTCATGACCGCCTTGGGGTCGTCCATGCTGCGAAGCATGCGGTAGAACGCGACGTTGCTGCGCACCGCCTGCTCGTCGAGGTCCATGCGGGCGACCTGCATGGCCTGCTCGGTCTCGCCGGCCAGCCCGTAAGCCAGCGCCAGGTTGAGACGCTGGCGCGCGTTGGCGCCCGGCATCTCGGCGACCTGGCGAAGGATGGCGATGCCCTCGCGGAAGTCGCCGGACAGGACCAGCGACAGGCCGAGGTTGTTGCGGAGCGCGAAGTTGCCCGGCTCCGTGTTGAGGCCGGTCCGGTAGCAGGCCTGGGCCGACTTGTGCTCGCCGAGCATGTCGTGCGCGAGGCCCAGCGCGTTGTGCGTGCGGGCGTCGCCGGCGCGGTCCAGGACCACCTCGAGGTGGGTGATCGCCTGGCGCGGCTGGTCGAGGGCCAGCAGCGCGCCGCCCATGCCGCGCAGCGCCTCGATGTCGTTGGGATCGATGGCGAGCGCCGCGCGATAGGCGACCACCGCCTCGTCGTTGGCGCCCAGCATCGCGAAGGCGCGCCCGAGGCCCAGCAGCGGCGCGAGCGCGCTCGGCTGCAGGTCGTGGGCGCGGCGATAGAGGCCGGCCGCGGTCGCCGCGTCGCCGGCCGCCAGGGTGGATGCGGCAATGCGCATGATCGCTGCAGACTTGGCCTCCGAGTCGCCCGACTCGGTGACGCCGGTGCGCACGTTGCCGACCGTGCGGTCGGTGGCGCAGGCCCCCAAGGTCAACGCAAGCGCCGCCGCTGCAGTGCCCGACTTCAATGCGCGCAGATAGGTCATTCGGCTGGACATTTGGTAAATCACCCCGGTTCAGCCGGATACTCGCCCGCCTTGCTTACCAAAGGGTAAACCGATGGCGTCGACCACGGCAAAGCGTCCATTCTGGCGGCGGCTGCGATCGTGCGAAGCCGGCACCGCGGCGATCGAGTTCGGCATGGCGGCAACCGTGCTGTTCCTGACGCTGTCGGCCATCATCGAGCTGTCGATGGTGATGTTCATGCAGTCGCTGGTCGAAGGCGGACTGCGCGAGGCCTCGCGCTACGGCATCACCGGCGACGTCCCTCAGGGCATGACGCGCGAGGATCGCATTGCCGAGATCGTCCAGGACAACCTGATGGGCCTGATCCCGATGAACAAGGTCACCATCACCTACAAGACCTACCCGTCGTTCGGCGACGTCGGCCAACACGAGCCGTTCATCGACGCGCCGCCGCTCAACGGCAAGTACGACGCCGGCGAGACCTACACCGACATCAACGGCAACGGCCAGTGGGATGCCGACATGGGTTCGTCGGGCCTGGGCGATGCCGGCGCCGTCGTCCTCTACACCATCTCGGCCGACTGGGCGCTGATCACCCCGATGGTCGCCCCGCTGTTCGGCCATGACGGCAAGGTGACGATCAAGGCCAGCCTCGCCGTTCGCAACGAGCCCTATCCGGAGATGCCGTGATGATGCGACTCGTCCGCCGCCTGCGCCGGCTGCGTCGCGATGACGCCGGTGCGATCTTCGTCGAGATGGCGTTCATCCTGCCGGTCCTGATCCTCATGCTGACAGGCGGGGCGGAGGTCGCGCGCTACGTGCTGCTCAACCAGCGCCTCGACCGCGTCGCCTCGACCATGGCCGACCTCGTGTCGCAGTCCGACGACACGCTGACCGCGGCGCAGGTCGACGATCTGTTCGACGCCGTAGAGGAAGTCGCCAAGCCGTTCACCCTGGCGGCCACCGGCCGGGTGATCCTTTCATCGGTCACCGGGCAGAGCGGCGGCACCTCCCTGGTCAACTGGCAACGCACAACCGGCTCGCTCACCGGCGCCGCCAGCAAGGTCGGCAGCCCCAACAACACGGCCACGTTGCCGACGGGCTTTGCCTTGGTCGACGGCGACACGGCGATCATCGCCGAGGTCTATTTCGACTATACGCCGCTGATTTTCGGCGGCGTCATGGCGGACCGGCGCGTCTACCATTCCGCGTTCTATCGGCCGCGCTTCGGGGCGTTGTCGCAGCTCAACTAGACTGCCTTCGCCGCCCGACACCGGGGTCCGCAAACGACCGGGGTTGCACCCGCCCCGGTCGGACCCTAACTTCAGGACAAGAACAGAGCGCCTGGCGCCAGGGGATCGGGGCACGACCGCGAGCAAGCGGGGGGCAGCCTCTGTGCTCGCGCCAACGGTCGTGAGGGAGATATCCGTGTCGGGCCAGCCGTTTGCGCCGCTCGCGGCGTTCCGCGACTTCGAGCCCGAAGTCGCCGATTTCGAATCCGCGGTACTGGAGGGACTGTCCCAGCCCCGCAAGTCCATCCCGTGCAAGTTCTTCTACGACCCGCGCGGATCGCGTCTGTTCGACGAGATCTGCGGGCTGGAGGAATATTATCCCACCCGGACGGAACTTGCCCTGCTGCAGCGCCGCCGCCCCGATGTCGCCCGGCTTGCCGGGCCCGGCGTGCAGGTGGTGGAGTTCGGCAGCGGCGCCAGCACGAAGGCGCGCCTCCTCCTCGGCGCGCTCGAACGCCCCGCCGCCTATGCCGCCGTGGAGATCTCGCGCGAGCATCTGCTGGCGGCGACGATGACCCTGGCGCGCGAATTTCCCAAGGTCGAGATCATCGCGGTCTGCGCCGACTACACGAAGCCGTTCACGGTTCCGCGGCCGCAACGCAGCCCGGACGCCCCGCGTCTCGGCTTCTTTCCCGGCTCGACGATCGGCAATTTCGACCCCGAGGACGCACAGGCGTTCCTGGCGGGCGCGGCGGAGCTCCTGGGCTCGGGCAGCGGACTCCTGATCGGCGTGGACCTGAAGAAGGATCCCGCCATCCTGCACGCGGCCTACAACGACGCCCGCGGCGTGACCGCGGCGTTCAACCTCAATCTCCTGGCGCGGATCAATCGCGAGCTTGGCGGCACCTTCGATCTGCGCCGCTTCGCGCACGAGGCGTTCTACAACGCTGAGCCGGGGCGCATCGAAATGCACTTGCGCTCGCGCATCGACCAGGAGGTCAAGGTGCGCGGCCGCCGCTTCGCTTTCCGCGCCGGCGAGACCATCCATACCGAGAATTCCTACAAATACGGCATCGGCGAATTCCATTCCCTCGCCGCGGCGGCCGGCTTCCGGCCGGTCGAGACCTGGACCGACGAGCGGGGGCTTTTCAGCTTGCACTTCCTTCGCGTCACGTGACATCGTTGCCGCCCGGCCCGGCCGGCGGTAGCGAAGGCGGTCGCGATGAGGATCGACGTCATCGTCGATACGATCTGTCCCTGGTGCTATATCGGCAAGCGGCGGCTTGACCGCGCGCTCCAGGCCCGGCCGCACATTGCCGTCGAGATCGGCTGGCGGCCGTTCCAGCTCAATCCGGACATGCCGCCGGAGGGCCGCGACCGCCGGCTCTATCTGGCGCAGAAATTCGGCGGTCTCGATCGCGCCCGCCAGCGCAACGCCGCGATCGCGGAGGCCGGCGCGGCCGAGCACATCGATTTTCGCTTCAACCGCATCGATCGAACCCCCAACACGATCAATTCGCACCGCCTGCTGCTGCTGGCCGGCCGCCACGGCGTGCAGACCGAGGCGCTCGATGCCGTCTTCCGCGGCTACTTCACCGACGGTCTCGACATCGGGGATATCGACGTCCTCGCCGATCTCGCCGC
>JBFWQM010000110.1:6854-16182 GCA_050249455.1 Rhodospirillaceae bacterium
AGCAAGCTGATGGTCGAGCGAATCCTGGCCGATTGCGGCGCCGCGCATGGGCTGCAGTGGACGGCGCTGCGCTATTTCAACGCGAGCGGAGGAGACCCCGACGGCGAAACCGGCGAGGCGCACGACCCCGAGCCGCACCTCATCCCGCGCGCGCTGATGGCCGCCGAAGGCACGCTGCGCGACTTCCAGGTGTTCGGCACCGACTACCCCACCCCCGACGGCACCTGCATTCGCGACTACATCCACGTCAGCGACCTCGCCGACGCGCACGTCGCGGCGCTGCGCTACCTCGCCGACGGCGGCGACAGCCTGCCGATCAGCCTCGGCGTCGGCCGCGGATTCTCGGTGCGCGAGATCCTGGACTCGGTGGAACGCGTCACCGGACGCAAGGTGCCGGCGACCTATGGCCCGCGCCGTCCCGGCGATCCCGCGATGCTGATCGCCGACCCGTCCCGCGCGCGCACGCTGCTCGACTTCCGGCCGCGCTTCACCGAGATCGACCAGATCGTCGAGACCGCATGGGCGTGGCACAGCCGCCACGCCGAGCGCCGGCGCGCCTAGTCGGCGCGCGCGGCGCCGCGATGCGCCGCCGCGCCGTTCCGCCGGGTCTTGGCCAGGCTGTAGACCACGCCCGCCGCCAGGATGCCGAAGGTGATCGTCAAGGTCGCCGCCGGCGGCAGCTTTGCCA
Source organism: Rhodospirillaceae bacterium (assembly GCA_050249455.1). Classification (GTDB taxonomy): domain Bacteria; phylum Pseudomonadota; class Alphaproteobacteria; order MPNO01; family VGEU01; genus JBFWQM01. The sequence continues at coordinate 7,543 of JBFWQM010000110.1, forward strand.
CGCCCATCATGTCGGCCAGGAAGATCTTCGCGCCGATGAAGATCAGGACGGCCGACAACGCATATTTCAGGTAGTGGAACCGGTGCACCATCGCCGCGAGCGCGAAGTAGAGCGCGCGCAGCCCCAGGATCGCGAAGATGTTCGACGTATAGACGATGAACGGGTCGGTGGTGATGGCGAAGATGGCCGGCACGGAGTCCACCGCGAAGATCACGTCGGCGATCTCGATCAGCACCAGCGCCAGCAGCATCGGCGTGACGAACAGGCGCGACCTGCCGGTCTCCGCGCAGGCCTCGCGCACGAAGAAGCGGTCGCCGTGCAGGCGGTCCGTGACGTTGAGACGCCGGCGCATCAGCCGCAGCAGCGGGTTGCCGGCGACGTCGTAGGCCTTGTCGGCGAAGACCAGCATCTTGACGCCGGTCGCGATCAGGAACGCGGCGAAGACGTAGAGCACCCAGGAATACTGCGCGACCACCGTCGCGCCGAGCCCGATCATGACCGCCCGCAGCACGATGACGCCCAGGATGCCCCAGAACAGCACCCGGTGCTGGTGGATGCGCGGAATGGCGAGGTAGGTGAAGATCATCGCGATGACGAACACGTTGTCCATCGCGAGCGCCTTCTCGACGGCGAAGCCGGTCAGGTAGTTCATCCCCGCCTGCGCGCCGAGTTGCCACCACACCCAGCCGCCGAACAGCAGGCCCAGGCCGATATAGCCGGCGGACAGGAGCAGGCTTTCCCGCACCCCGATCTCGCGGCTCTTGCGGTGCAGGACGCCGAGGTCGAGCGTCAGCAATGTCAGGACGACCCCGAGGAAGCCCAGCCACATCCAGACGGGCTTGGTCAGCCACTCAGCGAACAGGAATGTCGGGACGAGTTCCATGCCGGACCCCCTTGATGTTTCCAATCAAGCGTCGATCCGACATCGCGGCGTCGCGTGGACGGCCGCCAGAGGGGCCCGGATCAGCGAACGTCAAGTGGGGATTTGCCGCCGAGGCGTCAAGGGGGCCGCGGCGCCCGCCGCGCGGTTCTTCAACGGCCGCGGCGGGCGGGCGGGCGGGCGGCGGTGGTCATCGCGGGTTCGCCGCGGCGCGGCTGCACCGGTGCGGGAGCCGCGCCGCCCTTGGCGGGCGACGTGGCGATCTCCGCCAGCTTGCGGGCGACCTGCGCGGCCCCCTTCAGCCGCGCTTCGGCGTTCGGCCAGTCGCGCTGGTAGACCACCTTGTGGTCCGGCCGGACCCGCGTGCGCCCGACCTCGGCGGTGATGAACTCGACCAGGCCGGCGGGATTGGGGAACGTGTTGCCGCGGAAGCTGACCACCGCGCCCTTCGGCCCGACGTCGAGCTTCTCGATGCCGGCGGTGCGGCACGGCCGCTTCAGCGTGACGATCTTGAGCAGGTTGTCGACCTCTCCCGGCAGCGGCCCGAAGCGGTCGATCAGCTCGGCGGCGAAGGCCTCGATCTCCGCCTCGCTCTCCAGCGTCGCCAGCCGGCGGTAGAGGCCGAGCCGGACGCCGAGGTCGGCGACGTAGGCTTCCGGGATCAGCACCGCGATGTCGATGTTGATGTGCGGGCTCCAGCTGTCCTCCTCGACCGCCGCGCCGCGGGCGGCGGCGATCGCCTCCTCCAGCATCTGCTGGTAGAGCTCCACGCCGACCTCGCGGATGTGGCCCGACTGCTCCTCGCCAAGGAGGTTGCCGGCGCCGCGGATGTCGAGGTCGTGGCTCGCCAGTGTGAAGCCGGCGCCCAGGGTGTCGAGCGCCTGCAGCACCTCCAGCCGCTTCGAGGCGGCCGGCGTCAGCACCTGGCCCGGCGGCACGGTGAGGTAGCAGTAGGCGCGCAGCTTCGACCGCCCGACGCGGCCGCGCAGCTGGTAAAGCTGCGCCAGGCCGAACATGTCGGCGCGGTGGACGATCAGCGTGTTGGCGGTCGGGATGTCGAGGCCGGATTCCACGATTTGGGTCGACAGCAGGAGGTCGATCGAGTGGTCGTAGAAGGCGTTCATCACGTTTTCCAGCGTCCGCGTCGGCATGCGGCCGTGGGCGACGCCGACCTTGATCTCCGGCACCAGCTCGCGCAGCCGCTCGGTCACCTGCGGCAGGTCCTCGATGCGCGGGCAGACATAGAACGTCTGGCCGCCGCGGAACTGCTCGCGCATGATCGCCTCGCGGATCACCACGGGGTCGAACGGCAGCACGAAGGTGCGCACCGCCAGCCGGTCCACCGGCGGCGTGGCGATCAGACTCATGTCCTTGACGCCGGTCATCGCCATCTGGAGCGTGCGCGGGATCGGCGTCGCGGTCAGGGTCAGCACGTGGACGTCGGCCTTGAGCTGCTTCAGCCGCTCCTTCTGCGCGACGCCGAAGTGCTGCTCCTCGTCCACGATCAGGAGCCCGAGGCTGCGGAAGCCGACTCCCTTGCCCAGGATGGCGTGGGTGCCGACCACGATATCGACCCGCCCGGCGGTCAGGTCGCTCTTGGTCTGCGCCGCCTCCTTGGCCGACGACAGCCGCGAGAGCTGTTCGACGCGCACCGGCAGGCCGCGGAAGCGGTCGCGGAACAGCGCGAAGTGCTGGCGGCACAGCAACGTCGTCGGCACCACGACGGCGACCTGGAAGCCAGCCATCACGGCCAGGAAGGCGGCGCGCACCGCCACCTCGGTCTTGCCGAAGCCGACGTCGCCGCAGATCAGCCGGTCCATCGCGCGCCCGGAGTCGAGGTCGGACACAACGTCGGTGATCGCCTTGAGCTGGTCCTCGGTCTCCGAGTAGGGGAAGCGGGCGCAGAATTCCTCAAACGCCGCGGCCGTCGCCGAGACGTGGGCGGCGGGCCGCACCGCGCGCGCCGCCGCGACCTTGATGAGCTGGTCGGCCATGTCGCGCAGCCGCTGCTTCAGCTTGGCCTTGCGCGACTGCCAAGCGACGCCGCCCAGCTTGTCGAGCGCCGCCCCGGCGTCGGCCGAGCCGTAGCGGGTCAGCATCTCGATGTTCTCGACCGGCACGAACAGCCGGTCGCCGCCGGCATAGGTCAGCCGCAGGCAGTCGTGCGCCGCGCCGGACACCGAGACCGCCTCCAGCCCCTCGTAGCGGCCGATGCCGTGGTCCATATGGACGACGAAATCACCGGCGGCGAGGTCGGACACGTCGGCGATGAAGTTCTCCGCCTTGCGCCTGCGGCGGGCCGGACGGACCATCCGGTCGCCCAGGATGTCCTGCTCGCCGATCACCGTGAGCTCGGCATCGGTGAAGCCGTGCTCCAGGCCCAGGACGGCGAGCGCCGCGGTGTGGCGCGGCAGCGCCTCGACCGCCCGCCAGTCGTCCACGACGGCGAGGTCGACCACGCCGTGCTCGGCCAGGAGATGGCTCAGCCGTTCGCGCGAGCCGGGCGTGTAGGCGGCGACGACCACGCGCCGCGCCTTGGCCCGCTCCGCGTCGATGTAGTCGCGCAGCGCGTCGAACACGTTGCCGTCGCCGGACTTCTCCGCCCACTCGCTCTTGGCCTGCGCGCGGATCGCGGCGAAGTCGGCGACGCGGCGGCCGCCGAAGTCGGTCGCCGGCCCTGCCTGCGCCGAAGCTTCGGCGAACGGCGAGAATTGGCCCACCGTCCGCTTGCCCAGCATCTGGTCCCAGGCATTGCGGTCGAGATAGAGCTTCGCCGGCGGCAGCGGCCGGTACGGCGGCGCGAGGTCGGCGGCGTCGCGGCCGGCGGGCTTCGCCTCCATGAACGTAAGCCGGGCCTGGTAGTAGTCCGCGATCGTTTCGAAGCGCGCATCGCGCGCCTCCTCGACCTGCGCGTCGAGCGTCACCGGCGCGCCGGGCACGTAGTCGAGCAGCATCTCAAGGCCGGGGTGGAACAGTGGCAGCCAGTGCTCCATGCCAAGGTGCTTGCGGCCTTCCGACACCGCGACGTAGATCGGGTCGTCGGTGACCGAGCCGAAAAGCTCGCGGTAGCCGACGCGGAAGCGTTCGATCGACTCGGCGTCGAGGCTGATCTCCGACACCGGTTCCAGCACCACGGTTTCGCGGTCGGCGGTGGATCGCTGCGTGCCGGCGTCGAACGTCCGAATGCGCTCGACCGTATCGCCGAACAGGTCGACGCGCACCGGTTCCTCGCTGACCGGCGGGAAGATGTCGATGATGTCGCCGCGGATGGCGTATTCGCCGGGCTCGCGCACCGTGCCGGTGCGCCCGTAGCCGTTGGCGGCGAGGAAGCGGGTCAGCTGCTCCACGTCCACGATGGCGCCGGGGCGCAGGGTCAGCGTCGCCTCGGCGAAGGCGCTGCGGCGCGGCACCCGCTGCAGGATGGCGTTGATCGTGGTCAGGAGCACCCGCGGCCCCGCCGGCACCGGCGCCGCCGCCAGGCGGACCAGCGTGCTCACCCGCTCGCCGACGATCTCCGGGTTCGGGGAGACGCGGTCGTAGGGCAGGCAATCCCACGCCGGAAATCGAAGGATTTCAACTTCCGGCGCGAAGAACTGGATGTTCTCTGCGAGCCGCGCCAGCCGCGCGTCGTCGCGCGCGACGTGGACCAGGCCGGTGGCCCGCGCCACCCCCGTCGCGAGTCGCGCGATCACCAGGGCATCGTAGCCTTCGGGCACGCCGGCAAGCGCCGCGCGGCCCTCGAAATTCGACAGATTATCCAGCGGACTCAATGTTTTCGCTGCGCGATTTTGAAGTTTTTGAGCAACGTCATGACGTCGTGGTCGAACTCGGCAGGCACGGGTTCCCAGCCGCCGATCCAGCTCAACAGCTCGTTGTCGTTGCGCTCCAGCAGGGCCTCGAAGCGGGCCACCTGGTCCTCGGTCAGACGGTCCATGTGCGCTCTTGCGAAGCCGCCGAGAACCATGTCGCTCTCGCGCGTGCCACGCCGCAGGCTGCGGAACAACGCGCGCTTGCGCCGTCCCGCCAGACCGTCCGCCATTGCCAGCCCCTCCGCTTCGCCTAGGATATAAAGCCTCGCCGCTTTGCTGTCAGCCCCTTCGCCGGACCTTTCCGCGCCCATGCGCCCGCAAGTCCTGTTCCCCCTGTTCGCACCGGTCACCGCCCTGCCCGGCGTCGGCCCGCGGCTGGGCAAGCTGGTCGAGAGGCTTGCCGGGCCGCACGTCGTGAACCTGCTCTGGCACCTGCCGTCCGGCCTGATCGACCGGCGGTTTGCGCCCAAGGTCGCGCAGGCCCCGGACGGCGTCGTGGCCACCATCACCGTGCGGGTCGAGGCGCACGTCGCGCCGCGCAGCCCGCGCGCGCCCTACAAGGTGATCTGCAGCGACGACACCGGCGCGATCGAGCTCGTGTTCTTCCATCCGCGCATCGATTACCTGCAGAAGACCCTGCCGGTCGGCGCGACGCGGGTGGTGAGCGGTAAGGTGGAGCACTACGGCGGTGCGCCGCAGATCACCCATCCCGACCACATCGCCGAGCCGGCGGAGCTGGCGGCGCTTGCTGCGGTCGAGCCAATCTACCCGCTGACCGGAGGCCTGCCGCCGCGGGTGCTGGCGCGCGCGGTGCGCGAGTCGGTGTCGCGCGCGCCCGACCTGCCGGAATGGCAGGAGCCGGCCTGGCTTGCCCGCCAGGGGTGGACGGCCTGGCGCGACGCGGTGCGCACCGCCCACGCGCCGGCGGCGGCAGCCGACCTTGCGCCCGACGCGCCGGCGCGCCGCCGGCTCGCCTACGACGAGCTTCTGGCCAACCAGCTGGCGCTGGCGCTGGTGCGCGCGAGCCAGCGCAAGCTGCCCGGGCGGCGCGTCCGCGGCGACGGCCGCCTGCGCCGCCAGGCCGTGGCCGGCCTGCCCTACACGCTGACCGGGGCGCAGTCGCGGGCGCTGGCCGACATCGACGCCGACATGGCTGCCGACGGCCGGATGCTGCGGCTGCTGCAGGGCGACGTCGGCAGCGGCAAGACGGTGGTCGCCTTCCTTGCCATGCTGACGGCGGTCGAGGCCGGCGGCCAGGCCGCGCTGATGGCGCCGACGGAGCTGCTCGCGCGCCAGCATTTCGCGACCATCGCGCCGCTCGCCGAGAAGATCGGAATCCCGGTCGTCCTGCTGACCGGCCGCGAACGCAGCCGCGGCCGCGACGCGATCCTGGAGGGCCTGGCGACCGGCGCCACGCCGATCGCGGTCGGCACCCATGCGCTCCTGCAGGAGGACGTGACGTTCAACGACCTGATGCTCGCCGTGGTGGACGAGCAGCACCGCTTCGGCGTCAACCAGCGGGTCGGCCTATCGGCGAAGGGGCGCGCGGTCGACGTGCTGGTGATGTCGGCGACGCCGATCCCGCGCACGCTGATGATGAGCGCGTACGGCGACCTCGACGTGTCGCGGCTCGACGAGAAGCCGGCCGGCCGACGGCCGATCGACACCCGCGTCGTCCCGCTGTCGCGCATGGCCGACGTGATCGAGGCCGTCGACAGGGCGATCCAGGGCGGCGCGCGGGTCTACTGGGTCTGCCCGCTGGTCGAGGAGTCGGAGGTCGTGGACCTCGCCGCCGCGACCGAGCGCTATCGCTCGCTCGAGGGCCGGTTCGGGCCGCGGGTCGGGCTGCTGCACGGCCGCCTCAAGGCGGCGGAGAAGGACGCGGTGATGCGCCGCTTCACCGCCGGCGAGCTGTCCGTCCTGGTCGCCACGACGGTGATCGAGGTCGGAGTCGACGTGCCGGAGGCGACCATCATGGTGATCGAGCAGGCTGAGCGGTTCGGCCTCGCCCAGCTGCACCAGCTGCGCGGGCGCATCGGCCGAGGCGACCGGCCGTCGACCTGCATCCTGCTGCGGGCCGAGGCGGTCGGCGAGACGGCGCGCGCCCGTCTCGCCACCCTGCGCGAGACCGACGACGGCTTCAGGATCGCCGAGGAGGACCTCAGGCTGCGCGGCGCCGGCGAGATGCTGGGCACCCGCCAGAGCGGCCTGCCCGCGTTCCGCCTGGTCGACTACGCCGCCCACGCCGACCTGTTCGGCGCCGCGCAGGACGACGCGCGGCTGGTCATCGACCGCGACCCAGACCTCGCCACCCCGCGCGGCAAGGCGCTGCGCATCCTGCTCTATCTCTTCGAGCGCGACGCGGTCGCCGGCACGCTGCGGTCGGGCTGAGCGCCTCTACCCCTCAAGCGCCGCACGGGGGCGGTGCGCGGCGATGGTGGGGGTGGTCTGGAGCGTCTCCGGCCGGCGGTCGGGCGGGGTCACCATGCCGCCGGAGATGATCATCTTGAAGCCGTCCTCGATGGTCATCGACAGCACCACGACGTCGCGCCGCGGCACGAACAGCAGGAACCCCGATGTCGGGTTGGGCGTGGTGGGGACGAAGACGTTGACCATCTCCTCCTCCATCCTGTTCTGGATCTCGCCGCCGGAGCTGCTGGTGATGAACCCCAGCGTCCAGATCCCGTGGCGCGGATACTCGATCAGCGCCACCTCGCGGAACGCCTGCGACTTGTTCGACAGCAGAGTCTCGAAGATCTGCTTGATCGCGCCGTAGATGCCGCGCACCACCGGCATGCGGTCGAACAGGCGCTCGACCATTCCCAGCGCGAACCGGCCCAGCAGGCCGCGCGTCACCGCGCCGATCAGGGTCAGCGCGAACAGGACGATCAGCAGGCCCACCCCGGGAAGGTAGAACGGCAGGTAGTTCTGCGGGTTGTAGGCCTCCGGCAGCAGCGGATTGATCTGCTGGTCGACCCAATGCACCACCAGCCAGACGAAGTAGATCGTCAGGCCGAACGGCGCCACCACCAGGACGCCCGCCAGGAAGTGCGTGCGCAGGTGCCGGAACGGATTCCATCCCCGGCCGCCGGACGGTCTCGGTGGTTCGGACACAGCGTCGGCACCCGCTTTCTCGGTCATCCCATCGTCCCCCAACCCAGGCGAATCCTCGACCCATGCGTTCAATATAGGGAGACTTCAACCCAATCTGCCCGTCAACGATGGCGTAGATGGCAGCGAAATCGGCAGCAAGCAAGTGCGCCGGGGCACAACGGCCTAGCCCATGGGCCGCCTCATTGAATGCGGAGCGTGGCATGCCTCGCCGATGCGGATGTCGCATCGTCCAGCCACCCCCCGCCACCCGAAATGCGACTGGCCCCCGACGGCGCAACGAGAACTGGCCGCGCAGCAACGGAATTCAACCATGTCTGCCGGCGTCGCACGCGCGGGCATATGGTCTGGCGACGCCCGCCTTTCCGCGCCCGTGCGGGGGAACAGCGCCTTACCTCATCGCTCGAACGCGAACTCCGCGACGGGCAGCGAATTCCAGGTCGCCCATGTGCTTTCGCCATTGCGGTTGTCGGTGCGCAACTCCACGCGGACGATATCTGCGCCATCGACTGAAAACTTCTGAGGCCGCGACGGCACGCCATGCGCTTCGCCGGTGGAGTCGACGAGCTTGCCGGCTCGGTCAAACGCCTTGAGCGTCCATGTCGGAACCGACGCTCCGCCCGCCGTGCCGATGCGCGTCAGATCGAAGCGCTTGATCGGCGTGTCGAACCCCAATGTCAGCGCCGTCGTGCGCCCGCCCGCGAGGAGGAGCACCTTCGACCGGCCGGCAGGCAACACCATGTTTGGCCCGGACGCATATATTCCCGGCGCGCCGTTGCCCTGAGCGATGCGCACGCCCGCCTGCTCGAAGTGTCCGGCCGGTAGCGGCCCTTCGGCCAA
>JBFWQM010000111.1:0-16180 GCA_050249455.1 Rhodospirillaceae bacterium
TGAGCGATGAGCACCGAGCGCGAGCCGATCCGGGACGTGGCGCATCTCGGCCATGTCGAACTGCTGACGCCGAAGCCGGACAAGAGCCTGTGGTTCTTCACCGAGCTGCTGGGCATGGAGTGCGTGCACCAGGAGGGCCAGTCGGCCTACCTGCGCGCCTATGGCGACTACGCCACCACGACCCTGAAGCTGACCGAGGCGCCGCAGGCCGGCGTCGGCCACGTCGCGTGGCGGGCGATCAGCCAGAAGGCGCTGGAGCGGCGCGTCGCCGCGGTGGAGCCGACCGGGCTCGGCCTCGGCTGGTCGAACGGCGACTTCGGCCACGGCGCCAACTACCGCTTCCGCGACCCCGACGGGCACCTGATGGAGCTCTATTTCGAGGAGGAGAAGTACGTTGCGCCGCCCGCGCTGAAGTCGACGCTCGGCAACATGCCGATGAAGCACCCGCTGCACGGCGTCGGCGTGCGCAAGACCGACCACCTGGCGCTCCTGTGCAAGGAGGTCGCGCCGAACCGCGCGTTCATGGACGAGGTGCTGGGCTGCCAGCTGCGCGAGCAGGTGCGCTACGAGAACGGCACGGTGGAAATCGGCTCGTGGATGAGCTTCAACGCCAACCACCACGAGGTCGCCTACGTGAAGGACCGCGCCAACGTGAACGGCCGGCTGCACCACTTCTCGCTCTACGCCGAGACGCGCGACCACGTGCTGCGCGCCGCCGACCTCTACATGGAGCACGGCATCCCGATCGAGGCCGGCCCGTCGCGGCACAACAACTCGCAGGCGTTCTACATCTACGCCTATGAGCCGGGCGGCAACCGGGTGGAGATCTACAACTCCGGCTTCTTCGTCTACGCGCCCGACTTCGAGCCGGTGATCTGGACCGAGGAGACCCGCGGCCCCGGCGTCTACTGGGGCCAGCCGCTACCGGAGAGCTTCATGAACTACGGCACGCCGGCGATCGAGGGGCGCTGAATCTCTAGGCGGATACGCCCCCTTCCCCAACCCCCTCCCACGAGGGGAGGGGGGCTTAGAAGTTCTCCCCCTCCCCTCGCTGGAGGGGGTCGGGGGGAGGGGCCTCTCCGCGCGCAAACGAAAGACGGCGCCGAGAGCGCCGCCGGACCGGATCGAGCCTGAAGGGATTTGGTGGAGCCGAGGGGGATCGAACCCCTGACCTTCGCATTGCGAACGCGACGCTCTCCCAGCTGAGCTACGGCCCCACGCGCGGGCGGGATAATGCGGAAACCGCCGCGGCGCTGTCAAGCTTCGGGCGGCCGCCTTGCACGGCGCGGATGGGAACGCTAGCTTGCCGGCGTTAACACGATAACCAGCCTGCTGGCGGGGCAATGGAAATCATCCTGGGGCCGCTCTTCCGACTGCTCGACGTGGTGATCGACCTCTACATCTGGATGGTCATCATCTCGGCCATCCTGAGCCTCCTGGTCGCGTTCAACGTGGTGAACGTGCGCAACCGGGCGGTCTACATGATCGGCGACTTCCTCAACCGGGTCACCGAGCCGGCGCTGGCGCCGATCCGCCGCATGCTGCCCAACCTGGGCGGCATCGACATCTCGCCGGTGATCCTGATCCTGCTGCTGTGGTTCCTGCGCGAGGTGCTGCACCGGCTGGCCATCGCCCTGGGGGCCTATTGAGCGATCGGCGTTCCCCGTTCCGGCCGGCCGCGGACGGCGTGCGGGTGGCCGTGCGGGTGACGCCGCGCGCCCGGCGCGAGCGGATCGAGGGCGTGGTCGCCGACGCCGCGGGCGAGCCGGCCGTGAAGGTCGCGGTCGGCGCGCCGCCGGCCGACGGCAAAGCCAACGCGGCGGTCATCGCCCTGCTGGCCGACGCCTGGGGGCTGCCGAGGTCCGCCATCGGGATCGCCGCGGGCGCGGCGGACCGGCGCAAGATGCTGCATATCGCGGGCGACCCGGCGGCGCTGATGGCCCGCCTGGACGCGTGGCGGGAGGGGATCGGTGGCTGACGCGGCGCTGATCGACGGCAAGGCCCACGCGGCGGCGCTGCGCGGGCGCGTCGCCGCGGCGGCGGCCGACCTGCGCGCCCGCCATGGCGTGACCCCGGGCCTCGCTGCCGTGCTGGTCGGCGACGACCCGGCGAGCCAGGTCTATGTCCGCAACAAGGGCAAGGCGGCGGAGGAAGCCGGCCTCGCCTCGTTCAACCACCTGCTGCCGGCCGACACTTCGGCCGAGACGCTGCTGGGCCTGGTGCGGCAGTTGAACGCAGACCCAGCGGTCGACGGCATCCTGGTCCAGCTCCCTTTGCCCCGCCCGCTCGATTCAGAGGCGGTGATCGACGCCATCGACCCGGCGAAGGACGTCGACGGCTTCCACACCGTCAATGTCGGCCGGCTCGCCACCGGCCGCCGCGACGGCACCCTGGTGCCCGGCACGCCGCTCGGCTGCCTGATGCTGCTGGAGGCAACCTGCGGCCGCCTGGCCGGGCGCGACGCGGTGGTGGTGGGCCGGTCCAACATCGTCGGCAAGCCGATGGCGCAACTGCTGCTGCAGGCCGACTGCACGGTGACGGTGGCGCACTCGAAGACCCGCGACCTCGCCGCCGCCTGCCGCGGCGCCGACATCCTGGTCGCCGCGGTCGGCCGGCCGGGCCTGGTGCGCGGCGACTGGATCAAGCCCGGCGCGACGGTGATCGACGTCGGCATCAACCGTATTGACGCCGGCGGCGGCAAGTCGCGACTGGTCGGCGACGTCGCGTTCGACGAGGCGAAGGCGGTCGCCGGGGCGATCACGCCGGTGCCGGGCGGCGTCGGGCCGATGACCATCGCGTGCCTGCTGCGCAACACGGTGATGGCGGCGTGCTGGCGCCGCGGCCTGCCGGCGCCGGAGATCTGAGCGGCGGCGGAAGCTGGTCGCCGTTGAGAAGCCGGCGGCCTCCCACCTCACCCGCTCGCTGCGCTCGCGCCCTCTCCCCCCAATGGGCGGAGAGGGTAAGAAGCGTCCCTCTCCGCCCACTATGGGGGGAGAGGGAGGGGACCCATCGCAACGTGATGGGGAGGGTGAGGTGGGCGGCCGCCGGATCCTCAACGGGTCACGGCTTAACGACGTCGCAATGAAAGGACGCGAGACCGCGCCATGGACACGATGTCCGAGACCTTGACGTCGCTGTGGCTGTCGACCGCCCTGTTCGTCGGCGGCCACTTCGTGCTGTCGAGCGGCGCGGTGCGGCCGCGGCTGGTTGCCGCGCTGGGCGACGGCGGCTTCATGATCGGCTATTCGCTGTTCGCCATCGCGACCTTCATATGGATGAACATGGCGTTCAGCCGCGCGCCGATGGTGCGGCTGTGGGTGGCGGGCGACTGGTCGTGGTACCTCGCGCTCGCGGTGATGCCGGTCGCCGCGATCCTGCTCGCCTGCGGCTACCTGACGCCGAACCCGGCGGCGGTCGGTGGCCAGCGCGTGCTGAGCCGGCCCGACCCGGCGCCCGGCATCTTCAAGGTGACCCGGCACCCGGTCATGTGGGCCATCGCGCTGTGGGCGGTCGCGCACACCATCGCGACCGGCGACGCGGCCGCCGTGATCTTCTTCGGCGGCCTCGCGCTGCTGGCCGTGGTCGGCATGCTCCATATCGAGCTGCGGCGCAACCGCTCGGGCGACGACAACTGGCGGCGCCTGGTCGCGGTCACGTCCTTCGTGCCGTTCGTCGCCGCGCTCCAGGGCCGGGCGCGGATCAGCCTGTCGGACATCGGCTGGAGCCGGATCGCGGTCGGGATCGCGTTCTACCTGATCCTGCTGTACGGCCACGAGGCGGTGATTGGCATCAGCGTCGTGCCGCGTTGAGCCGCGATTCGCGCCGGGTGATGTAGGTCGAGGCGGCGAAGATGATCGCCGCGCCGACCCAGGTCCAGGCGTCCGACAGCTCGCCGAACAGCGCGAAGCCGAGCACGGCGGAGAACGGCAGCCGCATGAAGTCGATCGGCATGACGGCGCTGGCGTCCGCCGCGGCGAACGACCGCGCCTGGCAGTAGTGCGCCGCCCAGCCGGCGGCGCCGAGCGCGAGGATGGCCGGCGCGTGGTGCCACGACGGCGTCACCCACACGAACAGCGACGGCACCAGGGTCAGCGGCAGGCTGAGCAAATTGAGGTAGCACACCGTGACCGCCGCGTTCTCGGTCCCGGCCAGCGCCTTCAGCGAGATCCACGCGCCGGCATAGAGCACTGCCGAGCACAGCATCACGATCACCGGCAGGTCGACCGTCGCGATGCCGGGCCGCACGATCACCATCGCGCCGCCGAAGCCGATGCAGGCGGCGATCCAGCGCGGCCCATCCACCCGCTCCTTCAGCACCAGCGCCGCGACGACCAGGGCAATGAGCGGAATCAGGAACAGGAGCGCCGCGGTGTCCGACATCGCGATGTAGCTCATCGCCCAGAAATTGGTGACCATCGCGAGGTAGGACAGCGTCGCGCGCAGCACGTGGCCGCCGAAGCGCCGGGTGCGCAGCGCCGCGAACCCGGCGCCGGCGATCATCGGCGCGGCGATGGCGAGCCCGATGACGTTGCGGAACAGCACGATCTCGAACGCCGAGAAGGTGCGCGACAGATAGCGCACGCTGGCCAGCAGCACGGCGAAGGCGAACGCCGCCGCGAGCATCCACAAGGCGCCGCGGACGAAGGAGGCGCGCGTCGCCGCGGCGGGCGCGGCCATGTCAGACGCGGGCGGCGGCGCGGGCGCGCTCGCGCCGCGCCTCCAGCCGGGTGATGTAGGTGGTCGAGGCGAAGATGATCGCGGCGCCGACCCAGGTCCAGACGTCGGAAGCCTCGCGGAACAGGAACCAGCCGAACACCGCGGCGCCGACCAGCTTCAGAAAATCGATCGGCGCGATGATGCTGATGTCGGCCAGCGCATAGGCGCGGCCCATGAACACGTGCGCCAAGGTGCCGAACGCGCCGAGCGCCAGCAGCCACGGCAGGTCGGCCGCCGACGGCCACACCCATGCCGGGATCGCCGGCCCCAGCGCCAAGGGCAGCGAGATGGCGTGGAACTGGAACGCCAGCATCGGCCCCGACACCGTGCCGGCCAGCCGCTTGGTGGTCAGGTGCGTGCCGGCGTAGAACACCGCCGACAGCAGCACCAGCAGCGCCGCCGGGCTGAAATCGACGAAGCCGGGCCGGATGATCACCAGCGCGCCGGCAAAGCCGACCAGGGTGGCGACCGCGCGCCGCGCATCGACCCGCTCGTGCAGGAACAGCGCCGCGCCGACGATGATGAACAGCGGCAGGGTGAACTGCAGCGCCACCGCGTCGGACAGCGCCATCACGCCGAGCGCGGCGAACCACGTCGCCATGCCGGCGAAGCCGAACAGCCCGCGCAGCAGCACCAGCCGCAGGTTGCGCGTCGTCATCTCGCGCACGCCGGTGCGCATCAGCCACGGCAGCTGAAGCGCGATGCCGATGATGCAGCGGAAGAACACGATCTCGTAGGCCGAGAAGGTCGGCGACAGCCAGCGCACCACCGCGACCAGCCCGGCGAACGACACCGTCTGCGCCAGCATCCACAGCGCGCCGGCGACGACGTTGTTGCGGCTTACCGGCGGCATCGTTCGGCGGCCGGCGCCCCCTCCCCCTACCCCCTCCCACGAGGGGAGGGGGTCTTCCTGCTCCCCCTCCCCTCGTGGGAGGGGGTTGGGGGGAGGGGGCGTCTCCGCACCTCGCTCCCTACGGAACCCCTCACCCCAGCTTCCCACTCTTCGCCGCGGCGCGCAGGCGCAGGCGCAACGCGTTGAGCTTGATGAAGCCCTCGGCGTCGCGCTGGTCGTAGACCTGGTCCTGCTCGAAGGTGACGTGGGCCTGGGAGTAGAGGCTGTTGGGCGACTTGCGCCCGGTCACCGACACCGAGCCCTTGTAGAGCTTGAGCCGCACGGTGCCGTTGACGGTCTGCTGGCTCTCGTCGATCAGCGCCTGCAGCATCTCGCGCTCGGGCGAGAACCAGAAGCCGTTGTAGATCAGCTCGGCGTAGCGCGGCATCATGTCGTCCTTCAGGTGCATCGCGCCGCGGTCCAGGGTCAGGCTTTCGATCGCGCGGTGCGCCGCGTGCAGGATCGTCCCGCCCGGCGTCTCGTAGATGCCGCGCGACTTCATGCCGACATAGCGGTTCTCGACCAGGTCGAGGCGGCCGACGCCGTTGGCGCCGCCGAGTTCGTTGAGCCGGGTCAGCAGCGCCGCCGGCGAGAGCCGCTTGCCGTCGATGGCGACCGCGTCGCCCTTCTCGAACTCGACCTCGATCACGGTCGGCGTGTCGGGCGCCTTCTCGGGCGAGACGGTGCGGATGAACATCGCCTCGTCCGGCGACACCCACGGATCCTCCAGCGCCTTGCCCTCGAAGGAGGTGTGCAGCAGGTTGGCGTCGATCGAGTAAGGCGGCTCGCCGTACTTGTCGCGCGCGATCGGGATCTGGTGGTTCTCGGCGTACTGGATCAGCCGGGTGCGGGAATTCAGGTCCCACTCGCGCCATGGCGCGATCACCTTGATGTCTGGCTGCAATGCGTAATAAGTCAGCTCAAAGCGGACCTGGTCGTTGCCCTTGCCGGTGGCGCCGTGGGCGACGGCATCGGCGCCGGTCTCGCGCGCGATCTCGATCTGGCGGCGGGCGATAAGGGGACGGGCGATCGAGGTGCCGAGCAGATAGACGCCTTCGTAAAGGGCGTTGGCGCGGAACATCGGGAACACGTAGTCGCGCACGAAGGTCTCGCGCAGGTCCTCGACGAAGATCTCCTTCACCCCGAGCATGCGCGCCTTGTCGCGCGCCGGCCCGAGCTCCTCGCCCTGCCCGAGGTCGGCGGTGAACGTGACGACCTCGCACGCATAGACGTCCTGCAGCCAGCGCAGGATGACCGAGGTGTCGAGCCCCCCCGAATAGGCGAGCACCACCTTCTTGACGTCTTTCACATGCGGTGCGGCCATGGCTGCGCCCTCTCCTCCGTCCGTTACGGCGGCGCAGTATAGGCACTGCGGCAGGGAGGGCAATGGAAGGCGGCGGCATGCCGCGCCTGCAAGGGTGCTATGTAGGGGCGGGTTTCAAACCCGCCCTTGGCGCCGCGGGCGGGTTTGAAACCCGCCCCTACCGATCGATTTCAGACCGCGCGCCGTTCCCGCTCGCTGGCCGACTTGAGCTGGCCGCAGGCGGCCAGGATGTCGCGGCCGCGCGGGCGGCGGACGGGGGAGGAGTAGCCGGCGGCGTTGACGATCTCGGCGAACGCGTCGATCGCCGCGTCGGTCGCGCACTCGAACGGCGCGCCGGGCCAGGCGTTGAACGGGATCAGGTTGACCTTGGCCGGGATGCCGGCGATCAGCTTCACCAGCGCCCGGGCGTCGGCCGGGGAATCGTTGACCCCCTTCAGCATCACGTACTCGAAGGTGATGCGCCGGGCGTTGCTGGCGGTCGGGTAGTCGCGGCAGGCGGCGAGCAGCGACTTGATCGGGTACTTGCGGTTGATCGGCACGATGCGGTCGCGCAGCTCGTCGGTCACCGCGTGCAGCGAGATGGCAAGGCGGACGCCGAGCTCCTCCCCCACCCGACGGATCATCGGCACCACGCCGGCGGTGGACAAGGTGATCCGCCGCTTGCTGACCGAGATGCCCTCGCCGTCCATGATGATGGTCAGCGCCTTGGCGACGTTGTCATAGTTATAGAGCGGCTCGCCCATCCCCATCATGACGATGTTGGACAGCATCCGGCCGTCCTGCGGGCTGGGCCACTCGGCGTAGGAGTCGCGCGCCAGCATCATCTGGCCGACGATCTCCGCCGCCGTCAGGTTGCGCACCCAGAGCTGGGTGCCGGTGTGACAGAACCGGCAGTTCAGGGTGCAGCCGACCTGGGAGGAGATGCACAGCGCGCCGCGGTCCTCCTCCGGGATGAAGACGGCCTCGGCCTCCTTGCCGTCGCCGAAGCGCAGCAGCCACTTGCGCGTGCCATCCACCGAGTCCTGCTGCTGCGCCACCGCCGGCCGGGCGACCACGAAGTGCGCGGCCAGCAGGTCGCGCACCGGCTTGGCGAGCGTCGTCATCGCCGCGAAGTCGGCGACCCCGTGGTGGTACATCCAGTGCCAGACTTGGCGGGCGCGGAACGCCGGCAGGCCGTGCTCGGCCAGCACGGCGGCAAGCTCCGCCCGCGACAGGCCGACCAGGTTGCGGCGGTCCTCCACCGGCTGAGCGACCGGAGCCTTCTCGATGACGTTGGCGGTATCCATCGCCCCAATATAGGTGCGGCCGTCGGTTGCGGGAACCTCAGGTCGTCGCGGCGGCCGGCAGCGGCCGGAAGCGGAACCAGACCACCGCCGCCAGCGCCGTCAGCATGAACGGCAGCACCAGCCAGATCACCACGGACCAGCCCTGGGTCTGGGTGACGTAACCCGACACCAGGGTCGAGACGGTCACCATGCCGAACACCATCATGTCGTTGAAGCCCTGCACCTTGGCCCGCTCCGCCGGGCGGTAGGTGCGGGTCAGGAGCTCGGTGGCGCCGACGAACATCAGCGCCCACCCCGACCCGACGAAGATGTTGGCGAGCAGGAAGTTGTGCTGGCCGATGCCGGCGAGCCCGATCGACGCGGCGGCGAGCTCCAGCAGCACCCCCAGGGTCATCACGTTGACCAGCCCGAACCGGTTGATCATCCAGCCGGTGACGAACGAGGGCGCATACATCGCGACGATATGCCACTGGATGACGAACGCCGTGGTCGAGAAGTCGAAGCCGCAGGCGACCATGGAGAGCGGGGTCGAGGTCATCAGGAACACCATGCCGCCCCAGGCGATCATCCCGGCCAGCACCGCGATCACGAAGCCCGGCTGGCGCGCGATCTCCGCCAGCGGCCGCACCGCGCCGGCGCGCTCGGCCGGCGACGGCTTCGGCATGTCCAGCCGCCATACCGTCGCGATGATGAACAGCGGCACGACCGACACGATCGCGTAGGTGCCGGCGAACACGTAGGGCAGGAACAGGTCCTTCGATACCTTGGCGAGCTCCGGCCCGACCACCGCGGCGACGATGCCGCCGCCAATGACGTAGGAAATCGCCTTGGCGCGGAACTTGGGCTCCTCCGCCGCCTCCGCCGCGGCGAAGCGATAGAACATGGCGAAGCACGAGAACACGCCCATCTGGGCGGTCGCCAGGCAGAACAGCCAGAACGAGTGGATCCAGATCGCCGCCGCCCCGGTCAGCGCGCCGGAGACGCCCAGCAGCGCGCCGAGGATGAAGCCGTTGCGCCGCCCGATGCTGCGCATCAGGTAGGACGCCGGGGTCGCCATCGCCATGATGGTGATCCACTGGAAGGCGTGCGGCACGGTGGCCATCGTCTTGTCGACCGCCAGCATCGCGCCGACCAGCGGCGCGGTGGTGATCATCAGCGACATCGTCGTGTTGGCCAGGGCCTGGCTGACGGTCAGCAAGGCGACATTGCGCCTTGCCGTGGCGGACGCCATCGGGGCTGCTCCCTCGAGCGGAAAGGGGGCCGGAATCTACCCCTGCCGGGGGCCGTGGCCAAGCGGCACGACGCCGCGGCGCCGGCCTACTTGCCCGAGCACGCCCGCTGGCTGGCGCGGTGGGCCGCGGTGAACCCCTTAAGGGAGAACGTGTCGACAGTCTTGGTATTGCGGCTGGACACGCCGTTCACCACCAGGTTCTGGCCGGCGACCATGGCACGGACGATGGCCGCATCGGCCTGGGCGTCGTAGGCCCAGGCGGTGTCGCCCTTGGTGAACATCTTGAAGTTCTGGCCGTCGACGGCGACCTCGGCCGTGCCGTCGTCCTTGAAGGAATAGCCGGCGGTGAAGCTGACCTCCGCCGCAACCTTCTCGGCCGGACGATTGGTGACCTGGAGGAAGACCTCGCCGCGGCGGGTGTACTTGCCCTCGGATTTCTTGGGCGCCGCGTGGACGTAGCAGATCTTGCCCTTGCCCTCGTCGACGGCGTAGGCCGCCCAGTCGTCGAACACCCCGAGCCGGGTCACCGCGGCCGTTGCCGGCAGCGGCAGTGCGGCCGCCGCAGCCAGAGCCAGCACGGCGATCGTCGCAAAATGCATCGTCCTCCACCCCCCAAGTTCAGGCCTGTCCGCCGCCCCCCGCAAGGCCGCGCCGGCGCCGGATCGGCGCACCGAAGACATGCGGCGGCAGCGGCAGGGCCGGCCCGCCCGGCAAAACCGGACGTTCGCCGAATCGGCGCGTCGAGAGCAACCTGTCATACATCACGATGGCCCCCGCTGTACCGACGTTGATCGAGAACCGCGTCGGAATCTTCACCACATGCGCGCAACGCGCAAGCACGTCGGGCGCCAGCCCGAGTCGTTCGCCGCCGAACACGTAGGCGGCCTGGCGCGGGTGGCGGAAGCTCGGCAGGTCGACCGCATCGTCGGCGATCTCCACCCCGACCAGGCAGCAGCCCTGCGGCAGCCGCATCGACTCGACATCGGCGAACCGGTAGAACGGCACCTGCTCGGCGGAGCTCGCGGTGTCCGACTTCGCGTCCGACAGCCGCGGCATCTCGCCGACGGTGAAGATGAAGCTGGCCCCGAAGGCGTGCGCCGAGCGGAACAGGTTGCCCAGGTTCATCGCCTTGTCGATGCCGGCCACGCCGATGCCGAAATAGCCGCGCGTCATGCCCTAAGATGCGCAAGGCGGGCCCGGTTCCGCAACCCCTGCGCGGTCACTTTGACGGGACCGCGGCGGCAATTCGAGCAGAATGCGATGAATGATTCGGTTCGCGCCCAGTACGAGGCCTATCCCTACCCGCCGCGCGACCCCGCCGACGAAGCGAAGCGGCTGATCGTCGGCAGCCCCAGCCACGTGCTGGAGATCGACCACCACGTCTTCGCGGGACGGCGGGATTTCTCCCGGCCGTTCCGCGCCCTGTTCGCCGGCGGCGGCACCGGCGACGGCACGATCATGCTGGCGCAGCAGCTCGCCGACCGCGGCGCAGCGGCGGAGATCGTCCACCTCGACCTCGCGGCGGCCGCGCAGGACGTCGCGCGCGCCCGCGCCGCGGCGCGGGGGCTGGACCGGGTGCGGTTCGTGCGCGGCTCGCTGCTCGACCTGCCGGCGCTCGGCCTCGGCACGTTCGACTACATCGACTGCTGCGGCGTGCTGCACCATCTCGACGATCCGCTGGCCGGGCTGAAGGCGCTGGCCGGCGCGCTCGCCGACGACGGCGGCATGGGGCTGATGGTCTATGCGCCGCTCGGCCGCACCGGCGTCTACCCGCTGCAGGCGCTGCTGCGCACGCTCGCCGGCAACGCGCCGCCGCCCGATCAGGTCGCTGTGGCGCGGCGGCTGCTCGACCAGCTTCCGGCGACCAACTGGTTCAAGCGCAACCCGCACGTCCAGGACCACGCCAACCTGGGCGATGCCGGCCTCTACGACCTGCTGCTGCACAGCCGGGACCGCGCATTCACGGTGATGGAGCTGGCCGGCATGATCGGCGCGGCGCGGCTGCGGATCGTCGGCTTCGTCGATCCGGTGCGCTACGAGCCGTCCGCCTACCTCACCGACCGCGACCTGCTGGCGCGCCTGGCGCACCTGCAGCCGCTGGAGCGCTGCGCCTTCGCCGAATACCTGGTCGGCAACATGAAGACCCATGCGGTGTACGTCGTGAAGGCGGCCAACCGCAGCGAGACGGTGGCGCAGCCCGACGGCCCCGACGCGGTGCCGGTGATGCGCGACGGCGACGGACCGGCGTTCGCTGCGCGGATCCGGGACAACCGCGTGGTGCGCCTGCACTACGACGGCATCGACATCCGGCTGCCGCTGCCGCCGCTGTCGCCGGCGATCGTGGCGCTGATCGACGGCCGGCGCAGCCTGGGCGAGATCCATGCCGCGCTGTCGCCGCCGGTGGACTGGCCCGAGTTCAAGCGCGCGTTCGACACGCTGTACCTCACCATGCATGCCCACGGCGGCATGTTCGTTCGCCGCAAGGGCTGACGGTCAGGCGACCTGCGGACGGGCGGGCGCCGGGCGGGACAGGACCAGCCCCGACAGCGCCGCGAACCCGGCGAGCACGAAGAAGCCGGCGGCGTAGGAGCCGGTGAGCGTCACCAGGATGCCGAACAGCGGCGGCGAGACGACGACGCCGGCGAAGGTGATGGTCAGCGCGCCGCCGGTGGCGCGGCTGGTCTCGTGACGCGGCGCGACCCGCGCGACCTCGGCCAGGAATACGCCGTTCCAGCCGACCGCGGTCGCGCCGTAGGCGGCGGCGACCGCGAACATCGCCCACATCGGCCATGACGGCGCGAACAGCGCCGTGGCGCCGGCGGTGACCGCCATCGCGAGGCCGAGGCCGGCCAGCACCGCCCTCGCCCGGCCGATCCAGTCGGCCACCGCGCCCCACACGATGCGCCCTGCGATGCCGCCGGCCTGCGACACCGAGAGCACGAGGCCCGCCTCCACCAGGGTCAGCTTCACGTCGGACACCAGGTAGGTGACCAGGAACGCGGTCAGGCACTGCTGCGTCGCCGAGAACGACGACGAGGTGATGACCAGGGTGCGCAGCGCGCGGTCGCGCAGCACCAGCCGCAGCGGCTCCACCAGCCCGCCGCGGAACATCGTCGCGCCGGGTTCGCGGTCGGCATCGAACCTCCGCCGGGTCGGCGCGATGGCGAGCGCGCCGGCCAGCGCGATGGCGCCGACCGCGTAGGCCGCCCCCTGCCAGCCCCACGTCACCACCAGCGCCGGGATCAGGACGCCGGCGATCATGCCGCCGATCGGCACGCCGGTCTGCTTGATCGAGAACACCAGCGACATCAGCCGCGGCGAGGTGTGGCGCGACAGCACGTGGCTGCTGGCCGGCGTGGTCGGCCCGTAGCCGAGCCCGACCACCAGCGCCGCCACCACGAGCAGCGGCCACGCCGCCGCGGTGGCGATGGCGAGCCCCGCCGCGCAGATCGCGAGCGCCGCCTGGCTGGTCAGGATCGCGCCGTAGCGCACCACGAAGCCGCCGCAGAACAGCGTCGCCGTCATGGCGCCGAGATAGACCAGGGCGGAATAGACGCCGACCACCACCGACGGCGGGCTGCCGATGTCGGGCGCCGCCGACGGCGCCATGATCGGCATCGCCAGCGAGCTCATGGTGACGAGCGCCTGGACGGCAAGGGTGGCGGACAGCGCGGTCGCGGTGACCGCGGCGGGACTGGGCATGGCCGCAGTCTGTCCGTCGCCCGGCGGCGCGTCAACGACGCGCGCGGCTATCGCGTCGGCGCGATCAGGTCGTCGGGGACGCTGGTGCCATCGCGCTCCACGTCCCAGGCCTGGGAAACGATGCGCCACCGGCCGCCGTCCTTGACCAGGAGCATCGCCTCGACGCCGCGCACCACCTTGGTCCCGTTCTCGGTGATCTCGCAGGCGCCGAGCGCGACCGCCACGTTGCCGAACACGCGGACCCGGGTGCCGAGCACCCGTTCGCCGAAGGTCCCGAGCGAGGTCTGCGCCAATCCCTTCATCCGCTCGACGAAGCCGTCGACGGTCTGCATCGCCGCCGGCCGCGCGGCGGGATAGAGCGTGGCGCCGGGCAGGAAATCGGCGGCGAAGGCCGGCCAATCGGCCGTGGTCGCCGCGTTCCAGTTCAGGCTGGCGAACTGCCGCGCGACGATCGCCTCGATGGCGCAGACGTCGTCCTCGATTGCGGACGCCGACGCCGTCACCGGAAATCCGCCGCGGTCAGCACGATCGGATCGCCGTGCGGCGTCCGGTCGGCCGCGTGGTCCCAGGCGTCGCGGTAGCGCGCCAGGGTGGCCGGGTCGGTCGCCCCCTTCAGGGCGACGATGCGTTCCAGCGCGGCGAGCCAGTGGCGATAGTAGGTATCGCCGAGGTCGGGGTCGCCGGCGGCCTGGGCGCGCCTGATCTCGGCCGAGAAGACCTCCGCCCATTCGGGCCAGGTGAACAGGCCGCGCTCGTGCAGCGCCAGCACGATGGCGAAGGCCTGCGCCTCCCACGGCTCGCGGAAGACCGGTCCCTCCGGGCCGCGCGGGATCGACGGCACCGCCGCGAGCGCGCGCTCGGTGGCCGCATCCGCGCCAGTGCCGGTCACGCGCGCTCCAGGTACGGTTCGAAAGCCTCGATCGACACCTTCAGGGCCGGGTCGCACGCCTCGCCCCACAGCTCGCGGCCCTCGAACACCACGGTGTAGAGCCATTGCGGGTTCTCGCCGCCGCCGGTCGCCACCGTGTCGGGGAAGACGTGGCAGCCGCGGATCGCCTCCACCACCCCGATGCGGCCGCGGGCGTAGCGCGGCAGGCGGGTGTGGGTCTCCGGGTTGATGTTCTTCGCGCGCACCCGGTCGCCCGGCTTGAACTGCGCCGCCGCGTTGGTCGGCCGGTCGTAGCGGCCGCGGTTGAGCGCGAACTCGACCTGTGCGGGATGCATTACCCGCGGCAGCGTCTTGCCCGGCCGCAGGGACCGGCCCGCCGCCAGCTCGTCGGCGCCGACCAGTCCGCGCTCGACCAGGCAATCCTCCAGCCCCTTCGCCCAGCGCTCGTAGTAGGAGAGCGTGAGGTAGACCGCCGGCGGCAGCGCTTCCTGCGCGGCGCGCGATTCGTCGATCGTCCACTGGCCGGTGAAGCCCATCGTGCGCTGCATCGCGAGCACGCGCCCTTCCCACGGCGCGTGGAACGGCGGCTCGTCCGCCTCCTCCACCACCGGCCCGAAGCCGTGCA
Organism: Rhodospirillaceae bacterium; assembly: GCA_050249455.1. GTDB lineage: Bacteria > Pseudomonadota > Alphaproteobacteria > MPNO01 > VGEU01 > JBFWQM01. The sequence continues at coordinate 14,666 of JBFWQM010000111.1, forward strand.
TGCCGCCCATGTCGTGGATCGAGTTCATGGCGCTACCGCCTCCGGCGGCAGGGCAAGCCCGGTGCCGATCATGCTGTCGCGGGTGATCAGGGCCGCGAGCCGCTCCTCGCTCCATCCCTCGGTGCCGGCGGGCCGCATCGGCACCACCATGAACCGCGTCTCGGCCGTCGAGTCCCAAACGCGGATCTCGGTCCCGTCCGGCACGCTGACGCCGAAGTCCTTGAGCACGCCGCGCGGGTCGATCACCGCGCGCGACCGGTAGGGGGCGGACTTGTACCAGACCGGCGGCAGCCCCAGCACCTCCCACGGATAGCAGGAGCAGAGCGTGCACACGACCATGTTGTGGCGCTGCGGCGTGTTCTCCACCGCGATCAGGTGGCTGCCGACGCGGCTGACCATGCCCATCGCGTTGACCGCGGCCGTCGCATCCTCGAACAGGGCGCGGCGGAAATCCGCGTCGGTCCAGGCGCGCGCGACGATGCGGGCGCCGTTGTGCGGGCCGATCTTGGTCTCGAACGCCTCGACGATGAGGTCGAGGGCGGCAGGATCGATGTAGCCCTTCTCGGTCAGGATGGTCTCCAGCGCCCGCACGCGAAGCTGCGCCTCCGACAACTCGGAGCCGTGCGGGTGGTCGTGGCTGTGGCCGTGATCGTCGGTCATGTCGGACGCCCTCCCAGTGACGTGCTTGCGCAAGGGTTTCCCCGGCCGAGGGCTGTTGTCAACGCTGCCGATCGGCGCATGCGAATTGCCGCCCGTGGCAGGGCGGCGTATATCTGGCCGCCGGGAAACGATCGATATGGAAGGGATCACGATGGCCCAGGGCGCCAAACCCGCGGTTCGCTCATATTTTGCGGCGACCGCCGCGTTCAAGGACGGCAGCGATTCGCCGCGCGCGTTCCTGGAACGCTGCATCGAGGCCATCGAGAAGCACGACACGACGATCCGCGCCTTCGTGAGCACCAACTTCGCCGGCGCGCGCGCCGCGGCGGACGCCGCCGGCGCGCGGTGGAAGTCCGGCGGCACGCTGTCGCCGATCGACGGCATGCCGGTCGGCATCAAGGACATCATGGAAACCGCCGACATGGCGACCGAGCAGGGTTCGGCGCTGTTCGTCGGCTGGCAGGGCAAGCGCGACGCCGCGGCGGTCGCCGCATTGCGCGAGGCCGGCGCGGTGATCGTCGGCAAGACCGTCACCACCGAGTTCGCCGCCACCCATCCCGGCGTGACGCGCAACCCGTGGGACACCGAGCGCACGCCCGGCGGCTCGTCGAGCGGCTCGGCCGCCGCGGTCGGCGCCGGCATGCTGCCGGCCGCGCTGGGCACCCAGGTGATCGGCTCGATCAACCGCCCGGCAGCCTATTGCGGCGTGTTCGGCTTCAAGCCGAGCGTCGGCGGCATCAACCGCGGCGGCAGCTTCGACGGCTTCAGCCAGAGCTGCACCGGCGTGCTGGCGGCGACGATCGCCGAGACGTGGACGGTGGCGCGCGTGATGTCGGACCGGATCGGCGGCGATGC
>JBFWQM010000112.1:0-11199 GCA_050249455.1 Rhodospirillaceae bacterium
ATTTTTCCCAATGCGGGCAAGATCGGCGGGTTTGGTGTCTGACCCCGGCCCCTGTTCGGCCGCCCCCCGTTTTTGCAATTAACCTTTCCGCATGATACGGATGGCAGGGTGGTGGGATGAGGGCGTCCCGGGGTGTTTTTTCCGCATGAGCGAGATCGTCGCTGACCTGATCGACGGGTCGGCGCGGCGTCTGCCGTCCGCCGCCGCCTTGACCTTTGGCGAGGAGACGCTGTCCTACGCGGCACTGGCCGAGCGGGTGGCAACGGCGGCGGGGCGGCTGGTCGCGCTCGGCGTCGGGCGCGGCGAGCGGGTCGCGGTCTACCTCGACAAGCGGATCGAGACGATCGTGGCGATGTTCGGCGCCGCCGCGGCGGGCGCGGCGTTCGTGCCGGTCAACCCGCTGCTGCGGCCGCGTCAGGTCGCCCACATCCTGACTGACTGCAATGTGCGGGTGCTGGTCACCTCCGCCGCCCGGCTCGCCACCCTGGACGAGGTGCTGGGCGGCTGTCCGGACCTCCACACCGTGGTGCTGACCGACGGCAAGGCGGAATCGAAGCCCGCGCCGCATGTCGGCGCGCTGCCGTGGGCGGATGCGCTCGGCACGGGGCCGCTCGGCACGCCGCACCGGGTGATCGACACCGACATGGCGGCGATCTTCTACACCTCGGGCTCGACCGGGCTGCCCAAGGGCGTGGTGCTGTCGCAGCGCAACATCGTCGCCGGGGCGAAGAGCGTCAGCCGCTACCTGGAGAACACACCCGAGGATTCGATCCTGTCGGTGCTGCCGCTGTCGTTCGATGCCGGGTTCAGCCAGCTCACGACCGCGTTCAATGTCGGCGCGCGGGTGGTGCTGCTGAACTACCTGCTGCCGCAGGACGTCGCGCGCGTCGCGGGCCGCGAGCGCATCACCGGGCTGGCCGGCGTGCCGCCCTTGTGGGCGCAGCTCGCGGCGCTGGACTGGCCCGAGCCGGCAGTGAAATCGCTGCGCTACTTCACCAACACCGGCGGCCACATGCCGAAGGCGACGCTCGACCGGCTGCGCGCGATCTTCCCGGCGAGCGCGCCGTACCTGATGTACGGCCTGACCGAGGCGTTCCGCTCCACCTATTTGCCGCCGTCGGAAGTGGACAGGCGCCCGGACTCGATCGGCAAGGCGATCCCCAATGCCGAGATCCTGGTGGTGCGCGAGGACGGCAGCCCGTGCGCGCCGGGCGAGCCGGGCGAGCTGGTCCACCGCGGCGCGCTGGTGGCGATGGGCTACTGGAACGATGCGGAGCGCACGGCGCTTCGCTTCCGCCCGGCGCCGCAGCGGCCGGGCGGCATCATGATCCCCGAGATCGCGGTGTGGTCGGGCGACACCGTGCGGATGGACGACGAGGGCTTCCTCTATTTCGTCGGCCGCCGCGACGAGATGATCAAGACGTCCGGCTACCGCGTCAGCCCGACCGAGGTGGAGGAGGTGGTCTACGCCTCCGGCCTGGTGGGGGAGGCGGTGGCGCTCGGCATCGCGCACCCGACCTTGGGCGCCGCCATCGTGATCGTCGCGACGCCGCATGCCGGCAAGGCGGTCGACGGCGCCGGCGTGATCGCCGAGTGCAAGCGCCAGCTGCCCGCCTACATGGTGCCGCACACGGTCGTCGAGCGCGCCGCGATCGAGCGCAACCCCAACGGCAAGTTCGACCGCAAGAAGCTGTCGGAGGAGCTCGCCGACCTGTTTGCCGAGGCCGAGCGGTGAGCGCGCCGAAGCCGAAGCCCGCGGCGGCGCCCGTCGCGCCGTTCGCCGTCATCGACGGCTGCCTCGCGGTCGGCGGCGTGCCGTTGCCGCGGCTGGCCGACCGGGTCGGCTCGACGCCGTTCTTCGCCTACGACCGCGGCCTGATCACCGCGCGGATAAGGCATTTGCGCGCGATGCTGCCGGACGGCGTCGCGCTCAGCTACGCGATCAAGGCCAACCCGATGCCGGCGGTGGTGCAGCACCTCGCCGGGCTGGTCGACGGCTTCGACGTCGCCTCGGCGCTGGAGATGAAGACGGTGCTGGACGCGCCGGTCGATCCGCGCCACGTCAGCTTCGCCGGCCCCGGCAAGACGCCCGCGGAGCTCGCGCAGGCGGTCGCCGCCGGGATCATGATCCACCTCGAATCCGAGACCGAGATGGCGACCGTCGCCGCCGTCGCGAAGGCGCAAGGGCTGGCCGCGCGGGTCGCGGTGCGGGTCAACCCCGACTTCGAGCTGAAGTCGTCGGGCATGAAGATGGGCGGCGGGCCGAAGCAGTTCGGCGTCGATGCCGAGCGGGTGCCGACGATGCTGGCGCGCATCGGCGCGCTCGGGCTCGACTTCCACGGCTTCCACATCTTCTCCGGCTCGCAGAACCTGCGCGCCGACTCGCTGGTCGAGACGCACGAGAAGACCATCGCTCTGGCGCTGGAGCTGGCGAAGGCGGCGCCGGCGCCGCTGCGCCACCTCAACATCGGCGGCGGCTTCGGCATCCCGTACTTCCCGGGCGACGCGGCGCTCGACCTCGCGCCGGTCGGCGCGGCGCTCGGCCCGCAGCTCGCGCGCGTGAAGGCGGCGTGGCCCGACGCGCGGGTGGTGGTCGAGCTCGGCCGCTACATCGTCGGCGAGGCCGGCGTCTACGTCGCGCGCGTGGTCGACCGCAAGGAATCGCGCGGTCACGTCTACCTCATCACCGACGGCGGGCTGCACCACCAGCTCGCCGCGTCGGGCAATTTCGGCCAGGTGCTGCGGCGCAACTACCCGATCGCGGTGGCCACGCGGATGGGCGCGGCCGCGGACGAGACGGTGTCGGTCGTCGGCTGCCTGTGCACGCCGCTCGACCTGCTCGGGGACAAGGTGGCGCTGCCGCGGGCGGAGATCGGCGACCTGATCGTCGTCTTCCAGTCGGGCGCCTACGGCCTCAGCGCCAGCCCGACCGCGTTCCTCAGCCACCCCGCGCCGGTCGAAGTGCTGGTTTGACGCGATGACCGGCCTGTGTGGGTGGATCGGCGACGTCGGCGCCGGCGGGGATGCCGGTGCGACGCTCGCGGCGATGGCAGCGGGGCTCGCGCCGCCGCAGGCGCTGGTCGATCACCGCGCGATGGGCCCGGGCGGCGCGCTGGCACTGCGCGGCTGGGCGGAGGAGTCGCATTTCCATTCGGACGGCACGCTGATCGTCGCGCTGTCGGGCTACCCGCGCTGGCTCGATGCGGAGTTCTCCTCTCTCGCGGTGCGGGCCGGACACGCCGCGGCGGCGGCCGAGGCGTGGCGGCGGTTCGGCAGCGACTTCCTCGACAAGCTCGGCGGCGATTTCCAGCTTGCGGTGCTCGACCTCGCAGCCGGCTGGGCGCTGGTCGCGATCGACCGCCATGGCATCCAGCCGATGTGCTTCGCCGAGCTCTCCGGCAAGGGAGTGGTGTTCGGCGCCACCGCCGACGCGGTGCGCGCGCACCCCGCGGTCGGTGCCACGGTGTCGCCGCAGGGCATCTACGACTACCTCTTCTTCTACGTCAGCCCGGCGCCGCGCACGATCTGGCGGGAGCAGCGCAAGCTGCTGCCGGCGCAGGCGCTGTCGTGGCGCGACGGCGCGTTGCGCGTCGATACCTACTGGAAGGTCCCGTACGGCGGAGCGGCCGACGGGGCCGACCTCAGCGCCGCGCTGCGCGAGACATTGGCCGGGGCCGTCCACCGCTCGGTCGCCGGCGAGGCGCCGGAACGCGTCGGCGCCTTCCTGTCGGGCGGGCTGGACAGCACCAGCGTCGCGGCCTACCTGGCGCGCGAGACCGCGGCGCCGGCCTGCTTCACCGTCGGCTTCCGCGACGAGGGCTTCGACGAGATGCCGTTCGCCCGCATCGGGGCGAAGCACGTCGGCGCGCGCCACGTCGAGCACTATTTGACGCCGGAGGAAGCGGCCGAGATCGTGCCGATGATCGCCGCGCTCTACGACGAGCCGTTCGGCAACTCCTCCGCCGTTCCGGCCTTCGCCTGCGCCCGCGTGGCGCGCGCGCACGGCATCGCGCTGATGCTGGCGGGCGACGGCGGCGACGAGATCTTCGCCGGCAACGAGCGCTACGTGGCGCAGCTGCACGACGAGCGGCGCCGGCGCCGGCTCGGGCTCCTGGCGGGCCTCGGCCGCCGGCTGCTCGCCAACGGCCACGATTCGAACGGGCTCGTGGGCCGCGCCGGCAACCTGTGCCGGCGGCTCGACATGGCGCTGCCGGCACGGCTCTACGCCGACAACCCGCTGCTGCGCTACGGGCCGGACGCGGCGCTGAGCGACGACCTGCGGGCGACGGTGGACCCGGCCGGCCCGCTGGCGCTGATCGAGGAGGCCTTTGGCCGCGCCGCCTCGGCCGACCCGGTGCAGCGCATGATGTTCCTCGACCTGCAGGTGACGCTTGCCGACAACGACCTGCGCAAGGTGGGGCGCACCTGCGAGCTGGCCGGCGTGCGGGTGAAGTACCCGATGCTCGACGACGACGTGGTCGCGCTCGCCGCGCGCGTGCCCCCGGCGACGCTGCTGGAGGGGATGGAGCTGCGCCGCTTTTACAAGCGGGCTATGCAGGGGGTGCTGCCGGCCGAGATCCTGGGCAAGCGGAAGCACGGCTTCGGCATGCCGTTCGGTAACTGGCTGCGGGCCTCACCGGCCCTGCGCGGCCTCGCGCTCGATGCGATCGACCGGTTCAGGCGGCGGGGCTACCTGCGCCCGGCCTTCCTCGACCGGCTGACAGACGACCATCGCGCCGGCCGGGACGGTCCCTACGCCGGGATGGTGTGGGACCTGATGATGCTGGAGCTGTGGTTTGCCTCCCGCACTGCAGCATAAGCGGGGCAGGCTGTGGATGGTTCGTTGATTTCGTTGCGACTGTTCAATAGTATCGCGGCATTGGTTCGCGAATCGGCGGTTCGCCCGTCGGCCACTGCTCGGGTGCGGCCGGCGTCGACAAGAACTGGGGGGAACGTGTTCCAGCGACTTTCTCTGCGCCTGGCTCTAAAGGGCGTCGCGGCGGCCTGCCTTGCCGCCACCGTCGTCGCGTGCAACGGACTCGGCGAACTGCCGCCGACCGCGCCGATCAAGGAGAGCGAGGTGCTCGACACCCGCTACCGCATCGGCGTCGGCGACGGCCTGACCATCTTCGTGTGGCGCAATCCGGAGCTGTCCACCGGCGTGACGGTTCGCCCGGACGGCCGGCTGACCATCCCGCTGATCGAGGACCTGCCGGCGGTCGGCAAGACCCCGACCGAGCTCGCGCGCGACATCGAGAAGGAGCTCGCGACCTACATCCAGGATCCGATCGTCAGCGTGATCGTGGGCGGCGGCGCCGGCCCGTTCGCCGACCAGATCCGCGTCGTCGGCGAGGCGACGCGGCCGCAGGCGCTGCCCTATCGGGCCACCATGACCCTGCTCGACGTCATGGTCGCGGTCGGCGGGCTGTCGGACTTCGCCGCCGGCAACCGGGCCACCATCACCCGCTACATCGACGGCACGCCGAAGCAGTACCGGGTCCGCCTCGACGACCTGATCAAGGACGGCGACATGACCGCCAACGTCCGGATCCTGCCGGGCGACATCATCGCGATCCCGGAAGCCTGGTTCTAGGACCGGCCCCGCCGGCGGCTGTGACATCAAGGTCACAGCCGCCCGCGCATTCCGCGTCCGGCTTGTGGCGGGTCGGGCGAATCCATAAAATGCAAGGTGGGGAGTTGGCGACGCCGGGGGGCGGGTTTTCGCACATTTCCCTGCGGGCTTTCATGTGAGACTGCGGCGGTACCGACAACGTCTGCAAATGTTTAGTAATGTTTTGCAGGCTAGGTTAACCGGCTTGCTGGCTGTGAAGACGGTCACAGCGGACGCGTGTCGTCTGCGCTACCGTCCCTGAGGGGCCCGCGGGTGAGACGCCGCCAAGGCGGCGGTTGCGGCCGCGCGATCGGGTGTTGGGGTGCGAGTTTCAGTCAGGTTCGATGACACCGGCCGGGTAGATGCGCCGCACGCTGCGCCGCAGGGCGCCGGCGCGCGCCGCCCGCGTGTCTGCGGAGGCAGGACGTGAACCAGATCTATTTCCAGTTCGTCTCGCAGGCGCTGTCGATCTGGCGCCGGCGCTGGTACGCCATCGCGGTCGCATGGCTGGCCTGCGGCCTGGGCTGGACGATGGTGGCGAGCCTGCCCGACAAATACGAATCGAGCGCGCGTATCTACGTCGACATGGACACGATGCTGGGGCCGCTGATGCGCGGCCTCGCGGTCGAGATGAACCTGTTCCAGCAGATCGACATCATGCAGCGCACGCTGCTGTCGCGGCCGAACATGGAAAAGGTCGTGCTGCTGACCGACCTCGACCTCAGGGTCCACACCGAGGGCGAGAAGCAGGCGCTGATCGAAGGCCTGGCCAAGTCGATCAAGGTCGAGCAGCAGGGCCGCAACCTGTTCAAGGTGTCCTACCAGGACACCGACCCCAACATGACAAAGCGCGTCGTCCAGGCAGTGCTGCAGATCTTCGTCGAGGGCAACCTGGGCGCCAGCCGCAAGGACATGCAGACGACCCAGCGCTTCCTCGAGGCGCAGGTGCGCGACTACGAGAAGCAGCTCGAGGAGGCGGAAAGCCGGCGCGCCAAGTTCACCCGCGAGAACATGGGCCTGCTGCCCGGCGACGGCGCCAACTACTACACCCAGATGCAGAACATGCGCCGCCAGCTCGAGACGACCGAGGCGCAGATCAACGAGGCGGAGACCACTCGCAACGAGCTGCGCCAGCAGCTTGCGTCGCTGCCGTCCACCGTCCAGATCGACCGCGGCGACTACGGCGGCGGCATGTCGGCCGGCCCCGAATCCGATACCCAGATGCGCATCCTGCAGCTCGAGAAGGTCATGGACGACCTGATGATGCGCTACACCGATAAGCACCCCGACGTGCTGACGACCAAGCGGCGCCTGGAGCAGCTGCGCGAGAAGCTGCAGGAGGAGCAGGCCGCGATGGCTCAGATGGCCCCCGACCCGACGCAGGGCGGCGGCCGGCGCACCGCCTCGATGCCCAACCCGGTCTACGAGCAGGTCAAGCTGCAGCTTGTTCAGCAGGAAACCCAGATCGCGGCGCTGAAGCAGCGAGTCGAGCGCGACCGCAAGGAAATCGACAAGTGGGCGAAGATGGCCCAGCTCGTGCCGCAGGTCGAGCAGGAGATGGCCAAGCTCAACCGCGACTACACGATCATCCGCGACGGCTACCAGCAGTTCCGCTCGCGCCAGGAATCGGCCCGGCTGGCCAACGACCTGGAAACCAAGGCGCAGAAGGTCCAGTTCCGCATCATCGACCCGCCGCAGGTGCCGCTGGCGCCCAGCGGGCCGAACCGGCAGATCTACCTCAGCATGGTACTGATCGCGGGCCTCGGCGTCGGGATCGCCTTCGCCTTCCTGATCGGGCAGGTCAACCAGACGTTCTCGACCATCCAGCGGCTGCGCTCGACGTTCGCGCTGCCGGTGCTGGGCGGCATCTCGGCGGTGCTGTCGCCGCGCGAGCGGCGGCGCCGGGTCCGCGAGCTGCTGACGTTCTCGACCGTGACCGCCAGCCTGGTGATGGCCTATGTCGGCTTGGTCTCGATCGAGAACCTGGGGGCGGAGAGGCTGGTCAACGCCGCCCGCGGGCTTGGCGTGATCTGAAGACCGAGCGGCTTTTGCAGAGTAAGCGGTGATGGGCTGTGGCTGAGATCGATCAATCGGGGCAATCGGGCCGCCGCCGTCGCGAGTCGACGGTCGAGAAGGCCTCCCGCCTTTATTCCGGTGGCGCGGCGTCGCCGCCGGGGGCCGCGGAGCCTGCCGTCGCGGGCGCCGCCGCCGCCGCCGCTCCTGCGCCGCTGCTGCGCGAGCCGCTGCCGGCGGCGAACGGCGGCAACGGCGCCGCCGAGGCGCGCCCGGCCGGCCGCCGGAGCCGCCGGGTCGATATCGACCTCGACCGGCTGCGCGAGGCCGGCGTCGTCACCTCGCACGTCGATCACACCTCGATCTCGGAAGAGTTCCGCATCATCAAGCGGCCGCTATTGCTCAAGGCGCTGGAGAAGGGGCCCCAGGCGCTGCGCAACAGCAACCTGATCATGGTCTCCTCGGCCCATTCCGGCGAGGGCAAGACCTTCTGCTCGGTCAGCCTGGCGATGTCGATCGCGCTGGAGCGCGACCTGACCGTCCTCCTGGTCGATGCCGACGTCGCCAAGCCGGAAATCCCGCGCATGTTCGGGTTCGAGGCCGACCAGGGCCTGGTCGACCTGATCGTGGACGAGAACCTGGAGATGTCCGACGTCCTGGTCCGGACCAACCTGGAGAACCTGAGCGTCCTGCCCGCCGGCCGGCCCCATCACCTCGCCACCGAGCTGCTGGCCTCGGAAAAGATGGGCCGGATGATCGAGGAAATCGCCCAGCGCTACCCCGATCGCATCATCATTTTCGACTCTCCGCCGGTGCTCTACAGCTCGATTGCCGGCGTTCTCGCCCTGCATGTCGGCCAGACCCTTTTCGTGGTCGAAGCGGACCGGACGACACAGGTTGCGCTAGACTCGGCGTTGAGTCTGATTAACTCTTGCAAAAACATAAGCTTGGTCCTTAATAAGACGCGGTCGATCGGCGGCGCCGAGAAGTACGGGTCGTACTACAACAGCTACAGCCGATAAGCCGCATACAGCCAAACCGGTTAGGGGGGGAGCGGCTGCGTACCGGCAGGGTCAAGCGAGGCGGCGGATTCGGCTCCGTCGCCGCCGGGCTGGTCGGCCTTGCGGCCTGCCTGCCTGCATCGGCACTCGCACAGAATTGGGACATCACACCGCGGATCGGCGTCCGGGAGACGTTTACCGACAACGTCGACCTTGCGACCGAATCGGGTAACCGGCGGTCCGACTTCGTCACCTCGGTCGCGCCGGGCCTGTCGCTGCGCGGCAGCGGCGCGCGCGTGCAGGCGGGCCTCGATGCACAGCTCGAGTACCGCTACTACCTGAACTCCAGCGACCGCAACCGCGACAACTTCATCCCCGACATCGCCGGATTCGGCCGGGTCGAGTTGTGGGAGGACCGGTTCTTCATCGACGGCCGGGCGGCGATCTCGCGCCTGACCACCGACGCGACGATCGGCGGCTTCGGCGGCGACATCGGCAGCGGCTTCGGCTCGCCGGCCACCCGCGACCTCGGCACCACGGAAGTGCGTTCGTTCTCGATCGCGCCGAGCTTCATCCATCGCTTCGGCAGCTTCGGCACGTTCAATGCGCGCGCCGACTACGGCCTGGTCGACACCGACGACGAGCAGTTCGGCAGCTCGCAGACCTTCTCGCAGGCGCTGCAGCTCCAGAGCGGGCGGCAGTTCAGCCAGACGCTGTGGACGGTCGCGGCATTCCATACGCAGACCATGCGCGACGACGAGTTCGGCGACGAGGAGGAGACGCGCGGCACGGTCAACGGCACCTACGTGCTCACCGACCAGCTCGCGCTGCTGGCCACCCTCGGCTGGCAGGACGTCACCGACGACACCTTCGCCGGCGAGAACGACGGACTGATCTGGAACGTCGGCTTCACCTATCGCCCCAGCGTGCGCACCTCGGTCAAGGCGACCTACGGGCGCGAGTACGCCAACGATTCGCTGACCTTCTCGGGCACCTACGCGCCGACGTCGCGGACCCAGTTCTCGGCCGACTACTACGAGACCATCCAGAACTCGCAGCAGCTCGTCCTGCGCGACCTCCTGTTCCTCGGCGTCAGCCAGACCGGCTTACTGGTCGACACCCGCACCGGCCTGCCGTTCAACTTTGGCGGCGAGCTGTTCGGCTTCCAGTCGGTGTCGTTCCGCCAGAAGCGGTTCAGCGCCGCCGCGGCGACGACACAGGGCCGCAGCAATTTCCGGGTAAACGCCTACCTGGAGAAGCGGGAGTCGGCCTTCATCAACTCGGATCAGACCGTCTACGGCGTCGGCGCCAATTTCGGGCGCACCCTGACACGCCAGGCGACCGGCAACGTCGGCGTTAACCTTTCGCGCACCGACTACGGCACCGGCGACGGCCGCGAGGACGACTTCATTGCACTGTCGGCCGGGCTTTCCTATTTCCTGTTTAGGGATGTTCAAGCAAACCTGACCTATTTTCATACCCAGCGGCTGTCCAACCTGGAGGGACAGGACATCACCGAGAACGCGGTGTCCGTCAGCCTGTCGAAGACGTTCTAGGCCAGTTCCAGTCAGTCGGGGCCCGAGGAGACGATGTATACCGGCTTTTACAAGCTCGGCGGGCGTCCCTTCCAGCTCAGCCCGGACCATCGATTCTATTACGCCAGCACGAACCACGCCAAGGCGATGGCGTACCTGAACTATGGGCTCAGCGAGCGCGAGGGCTTCATCGTCATCACCGGCGACATCGGGGCGGGCAAGACCACCCTGGTCGGCCAGCTGCTGTCCCAGCTCGACCGCGGCAAGAACCTGTCGGCCACCGTGGTGACCAGCCAGCTCGAGGGCGACGATGCGCTGCGCATGGTCGCCTCGGCGTTCGGCCTGCCGTTCCAGGGGCTCGACAAGGCCTCGGTGCTGAGCGCGATCGAGGCCTTTCTGCGCGAATCGCGCCGCGCCGGCAAGCATGTGCTGCTGATCGTGGATGAAGTGCAGAACATGAAGATATCCGCGCTGGAAGAGCTGCGGATGCTGTCCAACTTTCAGCAGGACAACAAGCCGCTCCTGCAGTGCTTCCTGGTCGGCCAGCCGGAGTTCCGCCGCATCATGGCGCGGCCGGAAATGGAGCAGCTGCGCCAGCGTGTGATCGCGTCCTGCCATCTCGAGCCGCTCGACGAGGACGAGACGCGCGCCTACATCGAGCACCGGCTGATGACGGTCGGCTGGTGCGGCGATCCCGAGATCACGCCCGAAGCGTTCCGGACCGTCTACCGCTACTCGTCGGGCGTGCCGCGGCGGATCAACACGCTGTGCAGCCGCCTGCTCCTGTTCGGCTCGATCGAGGAGCGGCACGTCATCGACGTCGAGACGGTGCTGGAGGTCGTGCAGGAGCTCAACGACGAGGGCACCTACATGCTGCCGAGCGAGGCCGAGCCGCTGCCCGGTCCGACGCCGCAGCGCCGGGTCGTCCCGGCCCCCGCGCCGGCGCCCCCGCCGCCGGCCGCCGCATCCGCGCCGCCGCCGCCCGATCGGCCGGCCGCGCCGCCGGGCGAGGTGGCGGAAGCTGAGGCTGAGGCTGAGG
>JBFWQM010000112.1:11299-16132 GCA_050249455.1 Rhodospirillaceae bacterium
CCCGACGAGCGGGCGGGCAAGCAGCCCTACGACGAGGTGCTCGACGACCTCGCCGCGCGGGTGGCGATCCTGAAGGGACGCATCTGAACGCGCGCCGCCGCGTGGCGCCGACGTTAACGCACTCGAAGCTTGGTTTGACCGAAACTGCCGCCGTGACAGCACAGCGACACCCGCAAGCCGAACTGGACGCGACGGCCGCTCCCGAGCGATGGACGGTCAACGCGCTGACCGTCGACGTGGAGGACTACTACCAGGTCAGCGCCTTCGCGCCGTTCATCGCCCGCGAGGACTGGGCGGGCCTGCCGTCGCGGGTGGAGCGCAATACCGAACGCGTGCTGGAGCTGATGGACGCCGCTGGCGCCCGCGGCACCTTCTTCACCCTGGGGTGGGTGGCCGAGCGCCACCCGGCGCTGATCCGGCGCATCGTCGCGGGCGGCCACGAGCTCGCCAGCCACGGCTACGCCCATTTCCGCGTCCGCGACCAGGCGCCGGACGAATTCCGCGCCGACGTCCGCCGCACCAAGGCGCTGCTGGAGGACGTCTCCGGCACCGCGGTCGCCGGCTATCGCGCCGCCAGCTTCTCGATCGACGGCGCGACGCCGTGGGCGCATGCCGTTCTGGCGGAGGAAGGCTACGCCTACTCCTCCAGCGTCTACCCCGTACGGCACGACCACTACGGCATGCCCGACGCGCCGCGCTTCACGTTCCGCCCCGACGACGGCGGCGGCATCGTCGAGGTGCCGGTGACGACCGTGCGCCTGATGGGCCGCAACCTGCCGTGCGCGGGCGGCGGCTACTTCCGGCTGCTGCCATACGCCGTCTCTTCGTGGGCGATCCGCCGGGTCAACCGGCGCGACGGTGCGCCCGCGATCTTTTATTTCCACCCGTGGGAGATCGATCCGGAGCAGCCGCGCCAGGCAGGGATCGACGGCCGCACCCGCTTCCGCCACTACGTGAACCTGCGGCGGACCGAGGCGCGCCTGCGCCGCCTGCTCGCCGAGTTCCGCTGGGACCGGATGGACCGCGTGTTCATCGACGGCGCGGGGACGGCGCGATGACGCCGCCGCTGCCGCCGGTCGCCGTCAAGCGCCTGGAGGGCGCCGACGCGGCGCGCTGGGACGCCTTCGTCGCCGACTTCCCGGCCGCGACCTTCTTTCATCGCGCCGGCTGGAAGACCGTCATCGAGGAGACGCTGGGCCATCCCTGCCATTTCCTCTATGCCGAGGTCGACGGCGCGCTGAAGGGCCTGCTGCCGCTGGTCCACGTCAAGAGCCGCCTGTTCGGCAACAGCCTGGTGTCGACCGGCTTCACCGTCGGCGGCGGGCCCGTCGCGACGGACGACCGCGTGCTCGCCGCCCTGGACCGCGAGGCGCTGGCGCTGGCCGACCGGCTCGACGTCGATGTCCTCGAATACCGCAGCGGCACCGCGCAGCACCCCGACTGGGCGCACAAGTCCGACCTCTACGCGAGCTTCCGCAAGCGGCTGGATGCCGACCCCGACAAGGCCCTGAAGCAGGCGCCGCGCCACCAACGCCAGAGCGTGCGGCGCGGCGAGCGGATGGGCGTGACCGGCGTGATCGACGCGGATGTCGACCGCTTCTACGAGCTCTACGCCGAAAGCGTGCGCAACCTCGGCACGCCGGTGTTCGCCAGGAAGTATTTCCGCCGGCTGCACGAGGTGTTCCAGCCCGACTGCAACATCGTCACCGCCGAGCGCGAAGGGCGCGCGTTGGCCAGCACGCTGTGCTTCTACTTCCGCGACCAGGCATTGCCCTATTTCGGCGGCAGCACGCCGGATTCGCGCGCCTGCTCGGCCGGCGACGTCATGGTGTGGGAAATCATGCGGCGCGCCATCGAGCGCGGCTGCCTGACCTACGACTTCGGGCGCAGCAAGGTCGGCACCGGGCCCTACAGCTACAAGGAGAACTGGGGCTTCGAGCCGGCGCCGCTGACCTACGAATACAAGCTGCGCCGTGGCGACGCCCCGCCCGACGTCAATCCCCTCAACCCCAAGTACCGGCTGTTCATCGCGGCCTGGAAGCGCCTGCCGCTGGGCGTCTCCAAGCTGGTCGGGCCGATGATCGTGCGAAACCTTGCCTAGAGATTCAGGGTCGATGCCCGACCTCCTGTTCCTGTCGCACCGGATTCCGTATCCGCCCGACAAGGGGGACAAGATCCGGTCGTGGCATGCGCTGTCGCATTTGGCGCAGCATTTCCGCGTCCATCTCGGCTGCTTCGCGGACGACCCGGAAGACCTCGCACACGAGGCGGCGCTGCGGGCGGTGTGCGCGGATTGCCTGATCGTCCCGGTCAACCCGACCCTGGCGCTGGTCAGGTCGGTGCCGGCGCTCCTGGGCGATACGCCGATCAGCGTGCGCAGCCTCGCGCATGCCGGCATGCGCGCCTGGGTCCACGGCCATGCCCGGCGCGGCAACCTCGCCGGCGTCTTCGTCTTCTCCTCGGCGATGGCCAGCCACGTGCTCGACGCCGGCTTCGACCCGCGGCGGATCGTGCTCGACTACGGCGACGTCGATTCCGACAAGTGGCGGCAATATGCGCGCCGCAAGCATGGTCCGATGCGCTGGATCTACGCGCGCGAGGCGCGCACTCTGGCGGCGTTCGAGCACGCGGCCGCGGCGTCGGCGTCGGCCACCCTCTTCGTGTCCGAGCCGGAGGCGGCGCTGTTCCGCGCCCAGGCGCCCGACGTCGCCGATCGCATCCGGGTGGTCGAGAACGGCGTCGACCATCGCTATTTCGATCCCGCCGTTAATCTTTCCGACCCGTTCCCCGCCGGCGCGCGGGCGATCGTGTTCACGGGGCGGATGGATTACTGGGCCAATATCGATGGCGTGACGTGGTTCGCGCGCGATATCCTGCCACTGGTGCGACAGCGCTGCCCGCAAGCCCAATTCTGGATCGTCGGCAGCCATCCCGCGAAGGCGGTCCAGGCGCTGGCGGATGTGCCGGCCGTCACCGTCACCGGGCGGGTCGACGATGTAAGACCCTATCTCGCGCATGCCGCGGTGGTGGCGGCGCCGTTGCGCGTCGCGCGCGGCGTGCCGAACAAGATCCTAGAGGCGATGTCGATGGCGAAGCCGGTGGTGGCAACGGGTCAGGCGATGAACGGCATCCGCGCCGAGCGCGGCCGCGACATCCTGATTGCCGACGAAGCCGCGGCGTTCGCCGCCGCGGTCGCCGACGTCATCGACGGCGCCGCCGATCCGGATGTCGGCAGCCGGGCGCGCGCCACCGTCCTCGCCCACTACGACTGGGACACCAACCTTGCGGCTCTGCGCGCGATCGTCGACGCCGCGGCCGGTGCGGGGCGATAGCCGGCCGTGCTGAAGGTTTCCCCCACGACCCCCGCCGGCGGCAGCGCCGAACCGCCGCCCGACCGCCGGGCGGCGGCCGCGGCGCCGGCGCCGACATTCGCCGATGCGTGGCGGCGGACCGGCGTGCTGATCGGCATCGGCGTCCTGGCGATCCTGGCCGTCTACGCCGACACCGTCGGACGGATGATCGGCGTGTGGTGGAACTCGCCGACGTTCAACCACGGCTTCCTAATCGCGCCGATCTGCGGCTACCTGGTATGGATCCGGCGCGACGTCCTGCTGCGCATCCGGCCGGAGCCGACCGTCTGGGGCGCCGCCCTGGCGGCGGGCTGCGCCGCGGCGTGGCTGGTCGCCGACATCGCGAGCGTCGATGTCGTCGAGCAGGCGGCGCTGGTCGGCCTGATCCAGTCGCTGGTGATCGGCCTCGTCGGCCTGCGCGCGGCGTGGGCGATGGCCTTTCCGCTGTTCTATCTGTTCTTCGCCGTTCCGGCCGGCGATTTCCTGATCCCGCCGCTGCAGGATTTCACCGCGCAGTTCGTCGTGTTCTGCCTGCGGCTGGTCGGCATCCCGGTCTACCTCGACGGCACCTTCCTGGCCATCCCGACCGGCAACTTCGAGGTCGCGGAAGCCTGCGCCGGGGTGCGGTTCCTGATCGCCACCGTCGCGCTCGGGTTCCTGTACGCGAACATGACCTACCACCAGACGTGGCGTCGCGTCCTGTTCGTCGCGCTGTCGGTGGCAGTGCCGATCGTGGCGAACGGCATCCGCGCGTTCGGCATCGTGATCATCGCCTTTGCGACCGACCACAAGGTGGCGGTCGGGGTGGACCACATCATCTACGGCTGGATCTTCTTCGCCATCGTCACCGTCCTGCTGCTTGCCCTCGGCCTGACCTTCCGCGAGCGCCACGCCGCGCCGCCCCCAACCGTGCCGCCGCCGGGCGACCTGCCCAGCCGGTCGCGCAGCTTCGCCGTTCCCGCGCTGGTTCTCGCCATGACGATCTCCGGCCCTGTCCTTGCGGCGCTGACCGAGGACCACGGCACGCCCGTGGCAGGGCCGCTGGCGCTGCCGGCACCGGCTGGCGCCTGGCGCGCGGCGCCGGGCGCATCGGACTGGTCGCCCCGCTACACCGGCGCCGACGCCACGGCGCGCGCCACGTTCGGCGACGGCGAGCGCGAAGTCGACGTCTACGTCGCCTACTACACCCATCAGCGCCGCGGGGCGGAGGTGGTGAGCTTCGACAACGTGACCCACACCGACGACCGGGCCATCCGGGTCGGCACCGGCTACATGCCGGCCCCAGTGGACGGCGGCCAGATGACGGTCGGCTACGACCGGCTGCTCGGCGTCAAGGGCGGCCGCATGGTCTGGCTTTGGTACTGGGTTGACGGAAAGTTCACCGCCGTGCCGTACGTGGCGAAGCTGCTGCAGGCGCAGGCGCGGCTGCTCGGCGGCGAGCCGGCGGCCGCGGCGGTGCTGGTGTCGAGCCGTTACGGCGACC
>JBFWQM010000113.1:0-16103 GCA_050249455.1 Rhodospirillaceae bacterium
TGTTCCCCAAGGCCGGCGAATATATCGCCGAGGTGATGCTGAACGGCATCGCCCGGTTCGTCGAAGGCGCGGTGCCGCGCGGCCTCGACCTCGCGCCGATCTCGGCGGCGGTGGAGCGGGTGGCGCGAAACAAGCGCCAGGCGGCGGAGACCTTGGGCGCGCCGGTGCCCAAGCGGCCGCCCGGCTTCTGCGTCGGCTGCCCGGAGCGGCCGGTGTTCAGCGCGATCAAGCTGGTCGAGCGCGACATGGGCAAGATCCACATCTCCGCCGACATCGGCTGCCACACCTTCTCCACCTTGCCGCCGTTCAACCTGGGCAACACGGTGCTGGGCTACGGCCTGGGGCTGGCGAGCTCGGCGGGCGTCGCGCCGGTGATGAACCAGCGGGTCGTTTCGATCATGGGCGACGGCGGGTTCTGGCATAACGGGCTCTCCACCGGCGTGTCGGGCGCGCTGTTCAACAAGCACGACTCGGTGCTGGTCATCATGGCCAACGGCTATTCGTCGGCGACAGGCCAGCAGCACATTCCGTCCACCGGCACCAACATGAAGGACGAACCGACCACGATGCCGATCGAGGCGGCGCTCAAGGGCCTCGGCGTCAAGTGGCTGAAGACGCTGCGCTCCTACGGCGTCGGCGGCATGGTGAAGGCGCTCAAGGACGCGATGACCACCGACGAGAAGGGCCTCAAGGTCATCATCGCCGAGGGCGAATGCCAGGTGGCGCGCCAGCGCAAGATCCGCCCCCTGATCGCCAAGGCGCTGCAGGCCGGCCAGCGCGTGGTGCGCACCCGCTACGGCATCGACGAGGACACCTGCACCGGCGACCATTCGTGCATCCGCCTGTCCGGCTGCCCGTCGCTGACGGTGAAGGAGAACCCCGACCCGCTGCGCAAGGACCCGGTCGCGCACGTCAACCAGGGGTGCGTCGGCTGCGGCCTGTGCGGCGAGGTGGCCGACGCCGCGGTCTTGTGCCCGTCGTTCTACCGCGCCGACGTGGTGCAGAACCCGGGCTGGCTCGACCGCACCCTGGCGGGCGCGCGGCGTTCGGTGATCGGCGCGCTGCAGCGCCCGGCGCGCGCGGCATGACGGCCGCGGCGCATGCCGGCCGCGAGCCCATCGCGGTCCTGATCGGGGCGCTGGGCGGCGAAGGCGGCGGCGTGCTGTCCGACTGGATCGTCGAGGCGGCGCGCGCCTCCGGCTTCCCGGTGCAGTCGACCTCGATCCCCGGCGTCGCGCAGCGCACCGGCGCCACGGTCTATTACGTCGAGATCTTCCCCGTGCCGCTGAAGGAGCTCGGCGGCGCGCAGCCGGTGCTGGCGCTCTACCCCGCGCCGGGCCGTGTCGACCTCGTCGTCGCCTCGGAGCTGATGGAGGCCGGCCGCGCGATCGAGAACGGCTACGTCACGCCCGACCGCACCACCGTCGTCGCCTCCACCCACCGCATCTACTCGATCGTCGAGAAGTCGGCGATGGGCGACGGCATCTTCAACCTCGACCGGCTGATGCAGGCGGTGCAGAAGCTCGCCCAGCGCGCGGTCCTGTTCGACATGGCGGCGCTGGCGGAGCAGGAGCGCAGCGTGCTCAACGCCGTCGTGCTCGGCGTCATCGCCGCCAGCGAGCGGCTGCCGATCGCGCCGGAAGCGTTCGAGGCGGCGATCGCGAAAAGCGGCGTCGCCGTCGAGTCCAACAAGCGCGGCTTCCGCGCCGGGCTCGGCTTCGTGCGCGGCGAAGTGACGGTCGCGGCGCCGGCGCCGGCGCCGCGGCCGCGCCGGCCGACGGTGCCGATCCTGATCGAAGCGTCACACGCCGCCTTCCCCGCCGAGACGCATGCGATCGTGGACGAAGGCATCCGCCGTCTCGCCGACTATCAGGACGCCGGCTACGCCCAGACCTATGTCGAACGGCTCGAGCCCGTGCTGGGGGCCGATCGCGGGGCCGGCGGCGCGGGGCGCGGCTACGCGCTGACGGCGGAGACCGCCCGCTACCTCGCCCTGATGATGTCGTACGAGGACATCATCCGCGTCGCCGACCTGAAGTCGCGCGCCGAGCGGCTGGACCGGGTGCGCCGCGAAGTGGGCGCCAAGGCCGGCGAGCCGGTCGAGCTCACCGAGTTCTTCAAGCCCGGCGTGGACGAGATCGCCTCGCTGCTGCCGCCGCGGCTGGGGCGCGGGCTGGAGACCTGGGCCGACCGCAAGCCGTCGCGCCGGCAGTGGCACCTGCCGATGCGGGTGCGCACCCACACCGTGTGGGGCTTCGGCCGGCTGTGGCTTCTGGCGCGGCTGAAGGGCTGGCGGCCGCGCAGCTTCCGCTATGCCGCCGAGCAGGCCGAGATCGCGCGCTGGCTCGATGCCGTCGCCGGCGCCGCCGTGCGCGACTACGACCTGGCGCTGGAGGTAGCGGAGCTCGCCAACCTGCGCAAAGGCTACAGCGACACCCACCGCCGCGGCGTCGGGAATTTCCGCCGCATCTTCGACGCGCTTGTCGTGGCCGCCGTCGAAGGCCGCACCGACGCCCGCCTCGCCGCCCGCGCGGTGCGCACCGCGCGCGAGGCCGCGCTCGCCGACCCGGACGGCAACAAGCTCGACGCCGCGCTGGCGGAAGTCGCCGCGCCGCGCCAGCCGCACGCCGTCCGCCCGGCAGCCGAATAGCCTGCGCCGCCCGGTGGCCGCACCCCGATGACCGCCGGCCCGAGGCAAGACGCGGCGCTGATCGCCGCGCTGGAGGCGGCGGACATCCACCCGCTGTGGGATCGCTACAAGAAGATCACGCCGGTCCAGCCGGCGGCGGCAGACGGCGCGCGCGTGTGGCGGTGGGCCGACGTCGCGCCGTTCGCGGACCGCGCGGCGGCCGAGGTGGCCGCGGAGGACGTGGAGCGCCGGGCGCTGATCATGTGCCATCCCGCGTTCGGCGGCCAGACGGCGACGACGTCGAACCTGATCGCGGCGTTCACCGTCCTGAAGCCGGGCGACAAGGCGCGGCCGCACCGCCACACCGCGGCGGCGATCCGCTTCTCGACCCGCGCCGAGGGCGCCGTCACCTTCGTCAACGGGCGGCGCTGCGAGATGCACGAGGGCGACCTGGTGCTGACGCCGCCGATGTGCTGGCACGGCCACATCAATGAAAGCGACCGCCAGACGGTGTGGTTCGACGCCGCCAACATCCCGCTGATCAACCAGCTCGACGCCAACTTCTTCGAGCCCGGCGACCGCGACGCCAACGATTTCTGGCAGGCGGACGAGGGCGACGAACGGGTGTGGGCGCACGCGGGCCTCGTCCCCGCCGGAACCGCGCCGGCGCCCGCCCACTCGCCCAAGTACCGCTATCCCGCTGCGGCGACGCGCGCGGCGCTGGCCGCCGTGGCGCCGGGCCCTGACGGCGCGCGTGCCGTGCGCTACGTCAACCCGACCACCGGCGGGCCGGTGATGGCGACGCTCGACTGCTACGCGGTGCGGCTGGCCAGCGGCGTCGAGACGCGGCCGCGGCGCACGACCTGGAACAATGTCTGCCTCGTCGTCGCCGGCGAAGGCCGCGCGACCATCGGCGACGCGACGTTCGCGTGGTCGCGCCACGACGTCTTCAGCGTCCCGCACTGGGCGTGGGCCGGTTTCACGGCCACGGGCGGCGACGCCGACCTCTTCGTCGTCGCCGACCGGCCGGTGTTCGAGAGCCTGTCGCTGGCGCACGAGGAGATGCGGTAGCAGGCGGCCCGACGCCGCGTCGGGCAACTCGGGCAGGTCGGCGAGGGCTTCGAATGGGCTTTTACGGCGAACATGTCGTGCCGCCGCTCATCCATTTCGCGATGCGGGCGCCGCTGATCCGCGAGCAGCGTCGGCGCGTGGTACCGCACGCGCGAGGACGGGTAATCGAGATCGGCATCGGCTCCGGCCTCAACTTGCCGCTGTACGGTCCTGCGGTGGAAGGCGTCGTCGGCATCGATCCGTCCGGGGCGCTGCTGTCGCGCGCGCGCGACGGTGCGCGGGATCGGCCGTTTGCGGTCGAGCTGATCCAAGGCAGCGCCGAGGCGCTGCCGGCCGCGGACGCATCGTTCGACTGCGCGGTGTCCACGTGGTCGCTGTGCTCGATCCCCGATCCGCAGCGCGCGCTGGCGGAACTGCGGCGCGTGCTCAGGCCCGATGCCGCGTTCCTGTTCATCGAGCACGGCCGCGCGCCGGAGCCCGGCGTCGCGCGCTGGCAGGACCGGATCAACCCGCTTTGGCGGTGCTGCGCCGGCGGCTGCAACATGAACCGGCCGATCGGCGACATGGTGCGCGCGGCCGGCTTCCGCATGCACAGGCTTGAGAGCGGCTACATCGACGGCGGACCGCGGGTGCTGACCTTCCACTACGTCGGCGACGCGCGCTCCTGACGTCAGCCGAACATCGCCTTGGGCAGCCAGGTCGCTAACCCCGGGAACAGCCCCAGGGCGATCAGCGCGATCACCTGGATGACGACGAACGGGATGATGCCGCGATAGAGATCGGCGGTGCGCACCGATGGCGGGATGACGCTGCGCAGGTAGAACAGGCTGAGCGCGAACGGCGGCGTCAGGTAGGACGTCTGGAGGTTGAGCGCGATCATGACGCCGAGCCAGACCGGGCTGATGTCCATCATCAGGAGGATCGGCGCGACGATCGGCACCACGACGAAGATGATCTCCACCACGTCGAGGAAGAAGCCGAGCAGGAAGATCACCGCCATGACGACCAGCATGGCGCCGATCACGCCGCCGGGCATGTCGCTGAGGAGCCCGTGCACCAGGTCCTCGCCGCCGAAGCCGCGGAACACCAGGGAAAAGATGCCCGCGCCGATGATGATGACGAAGACCATCGCGGTCAGCCGTGCGGTCGATTGCAGCACCTCCTGCAACATCCTCTGGCGCCAGGCGCCGATCAGGCTGACGGCGATGCCGGCGGCGATGCCGGCGCAGGCGAGCATCGCGATCGCGATGCCGATCCTGTCGGCAGTCGCGATGTCGGTGCGCGCGACGCGCAGGTCGAATAGCCCGTTGACGACCAGCAGCACCACGACGCACAGCCCGGCCAGCCGCATCATCCAGCGCCGGCGGACATCGAACCGGAGGCCCGCGAGCATGATCGCGCCGACCGCGCCGACCGCCGACGCCTCGGTCGGCGTCGCGATGCCGGCCAGGATCGAGCCCAGCACGGCGACGATCAGGATCACCGGTGGCGCCAGCGTCTCGGCCAGGCGCAGCCAGCGGCCCGGCTCGCCCGTCCATTGCAGCTCCGACCGCGGGATCGCCGGCGAGGATTCCGGGCGCAGCCATGCCACGACGAGCTGGTAGACGATGTAGAGGCCGGCTAGCACGAGTCCGGGCAGCAGCGCGCCGGCGAACAGGTCGCTGACCGAGACGGATTCGGGCGCGAAGATGCCCTTCTTGAGCTGCGCCGACTGGTAGGACGCCGACATCACGTCGCCGAGCAGCACCAGCACCAGCGACGGCGGGATGATCTGGCCCAAGGTGCCGGCCGCGGCGATCGAGCCGCACGCCAGCGCCGGATCGTAGCGGCGCTGCAGCATGGTCGGCAGCGCCAGCAGCCCCATCGTCACCACCGTGGCGCCGACGATGCCGGTGGAGGCGGCGAGCAGCGCGCCGACCACGGTCACCGAGACCGACAGGCCGCCGCGCACCGACCCGAACATGGCGCCCATGTTGAGCAGCAGGTCCTCGGCCACCTTCGAGCGTTCGAGCATGATGCCCATGAAGATGAACAGCGGCACCGCCAGCAGCACCTCGTTCATCATGAAGCCGAAGATGCGGTCGACGATGGCGGTGACGAAGGCGAGGTCGAACAGCCCGAACATCCACGCGCCGAGCGCGAACAGCAGCGCCATGCCGCCGAGCGAGAACGCGACCGGGTAGCCGGCCAGCACGCAGGCGAGCGTGACGACCACCATGGCGACGTTCACGATGTCGGCGTCCGACATCAGCCCGCCCGGTCCGGATCGGACGGCGGGCGCGCCAGCATCGCCGCCGCAAGCGCCGCGCTGGCAAGGCCCTGCAGCAGCACGAGCACCGCGAATACCGGGATCACCGACTTCAGCAGGAACACCGCGGGAATGCCGCTGCCCTCGATCGAGCCTTCGAGCGTCGCCCAGGATGCGGCGACGTAGGGGATGGACGTCCACAGGATCAGCACGCACACCGGGACCAGGAAGACGAGCGTGCCCGCCAGGTCGACCGCCGCGCGCGACCGCGCGCTCAGCCGTTCGTAGAAGATGCCGATCCGCACGTGCGCGTCGTGGCGCAGCGTGTACGAGGAGGCGAGCAGGAACAGCGTCGCATAGATGTAGAGGGTGCCTTCGCGCATCAGGAGCGAGGAGAGGCCGAACACGTAGCGCATCACCACGATGGCGAATTCCACCAGCACGAGGGCGAGGCCGAGCCACGCGGCCGTGCGTCCGATGGCGTCGTTCAGCGCCGAGACGGCGGTTCCGAAGCGCTCGAGCGGGGTCATGCGGAAGGTCCGGCGGGGGCAGGCCGGCGGCCCGCCCCCGCGGCCAGTTGGCCGCGCCGGATCACGAATAGGCGGCGGTGCGGTACTGCAGGAACGGCAGGTCGCCGACGTTCGCCCAGACCAGCGCCTGCTTGCGGTATGCCAGGAAGCTGTCGCGGATCTTGACCGCCAGCGGATCCTTGGCGACCGATTCCGACAGCACCTCGCCGGAGACCTTCTGCAGCGCCGTCAGCACGTCGTCGGGCAGGCGCTTGAGCTGCACGCCGTGGTCGCTGACCAGCTTGTTCAGCGCGATGGTGTTCTGCGCGTTCGCCTCGCCGTGGGTGCGGTCGTTCTCCGCCTCGGCGACCACGCGCACGACTTCCTGCTGCTCCTTGGTGAGCCCCTTCCAGACGTCGAGGTTGAAGGTCAGCTCGGCCGTCGGCGCCGGCTCGTGCCAGCCGGGGTAGTAGTAGTATTTCGCATGCTTGTAGAAGCCGAGCGCCATGTCGCTGAACGGGCCGATCCACTCGGTGCCGTCGATCGCGCCCGACTGCAGGGCCGGCAGCACCTCGCCCGCCGGCAAGGTCACCACCGCGGCGCCGAGCCGCCGCAGCATCTCGCCGCCGAGGCCGGGCATGCGGAACTTGAGCCCCTTCAGGTCGTCGACGCCGTTGATCTCCTTGCGGAACCAGCCGGCCATGCCCGACCCGAAATTGGCCGCGACGAACGGCTTCAAGTTGAAGCGCGCGCCGACCTCGTCGTGCAACTGCTCGCCGCCGCCGTACTTTAGCCAGCCGCTCAGCTCCTGCGCCGTCAGGCCGAACGGGATGTTGAAGTAGAAGTTGATCGCGGGCGTCTTGCCCTGGAAGAACGCCGGCGCCGAGTGGTAGATGTCGGCCGTCCCCTTGGACACCGCGTCGAACACGCCGAGCGGCGGCACCAGCTCGCCGGCGGCGTAGACCTTCACCTCCACCTGCCCACCGGTCATCATCGTGATGCGCGAGGCGATGCGCTCGGCGCCGACGCCCGGGCCCGGCAGGTTCTTGGGCCAGCTGGTGACCAGCTTGAGCTGCTTGCGGCCCTGCGCGATCGCGGGCGCGGCGATGCCGGCCGCGGCGGCCGTTGCCGCGGCCCCGCCGACGATCGAATTCCTCAGAAACGAGCGGCGTCTCATGACCTGTCTCCCTGCTTGCTGCCGGCGATCCGTTCGTGTCGCGCCGCCGGCTTGCCGCCATGCTAGCACAGGCGGATTCGATTGATAGCGAAACGTCGGCGCATCCGCTGCCGCAGCGGAATCCGAGAAAAGGGCGGGTCTGTGGCCCGCCCGGGGCCGTCGCAGCGTCGCGCGCGGAGGGCCGGCGCGTCGCCCGAATCAGATCTCGATGTTGCCGGCGCGGTTCCTGATCGCGCGCACCAGGCTGTAGGCAGCGAGCGATGACGTCTTCGGGTTCTCCGCCAGCGGCTTGCCGGCGATCTCCAGCCGCATCTCGCCGAACGCGCCCTTGGCCTCGATCAGGTGGATGTTGCCGGTCGCCGTCGGGTCGGCGGTCAGCAACACCTCCGTCTTCTCGAAGCCGAGGCCGGCCAGCGCAGTGGTGGCCGCGACGTTCGCGTTCTGGGTGTAGAGGCGCGCCGCCTCGCCCGCGTTGCCCTGGTACAGCACCGTCCGCTCGGTGACCGCGTCGAGGTCGCAGACCTTGTCCGCCGGCGTGCCCTTCCACGCCTTGGGCGGCTTGCGCGAGGTGTAGCGGACGTACTCCAGCCCGCCGATCTTCGCCGCCGCGATCGCGTCTGCGCCCGGGATGGCGCCGGCCGGCAGCATCAGCTTGGCGTTGCCGGCGAACGCAGCGTCGCGCAGCTTGTCGTAGACGCCGGGCACCGCGAGGCAGCCGACCGAGATGACGATCACGTCGATGCCGCGCTTCAGGAGGCCGACGCAGTAGTTGTCCACCGCATGGTGGCCGGCGCACTCGGCGGCGAGCGGCGGCAGGTCGTCGAGGTCGTCGGGCGAACCCACCACCTTGATCGACGACGGCACCTCCGCGCGCACCGCCTTGACCCGCTCCGGCATCTCCAGGATCGCCGCGATGCGCCCCGGGCCGTCGCCGAGCTTCTTCAGCACCTCGCGTCCCATCGCGCCGTAGCCGATCAGCAGCACGTCCATCGCCGGTTCTCCCTTCGCACGCATGGACGTGATTATACCCGCTCAGCATGCGAAGGAGACACCCCCTCCCCCAACCCCCTCGCGCGAGGGGGGCTTCACAGCCCTCCCCCTCGACGGGGAGGGTTGGGAGGGGGTGACGCCACCCCCGGCCCTATCTCGCCTAACCATTGCGCACCGGCGGTCCGGCGAAGCGCTGGGCGAAGGGACCGACGGCGGTCATGTCGACCTCGACGATGCGCGGGCCGCGCGCCGCCAGGGCGCCACGGAGCACAGGAAGAAAGTCGTCGGCCGCCGCGACCTTGCAGTGGTCGATGCCGAGGCCGCGGGCAAGGCCGGCGAGGTCGGGAGTCTTCAGGTCGGCGAAGTAGTGCCGGCCGCCGAAGCGGTCGTCCTGGATGTTCTTGATGACGCCGTAGCCGCCGTCGTTCATCACGATCAGCACGACGTCGAGCCCCTCCTGCGCCAGGGTCGCGAGCTCGCCGAGGCTGACCGCCAGGCCGCCGTCGCCGGCCAGCGCGACCACCGGCCGGCCGGGCGCGCCGAGCGCGGCGCCGATCGCCATCGGCAGCCCCTGGCCGATGCCGCCGCCGAGCGCGTGGATGCCGCGGCCCGGCGCGCGCAGCACCGGCAGCCGGTTGCCCCAGGCGGTGTTGGACACCGTGATGTCACGCACCCAGGCGGCATCGGCCGGGAAGGTCTCGGCCAGGGCATCGACAAGTTTCTCGTAAGGGCCGAGCTGGCGGCGCAGCGCGGCTTCCGCCGCCTGTCGCGCGGCCGCGATGTCGGCGCCGAACGCGGCGTCCGTGCGCATGCGCCCCGCGAGACAATCGGCGAGGCGGTCGAGGGTCAGCGCCGCATCGGCGCAGACGAAGCGCGCCGCCGGATAGGGCTTGTTCTCCTGCGCCGGGTCGGCATCGATGCGGTAGAGCGGCTGCGGCAAGCGCAGCATGTATTTCAGCGTCTCGTTGCTGCGCAGCCGCGAGCCGGCCACCACCATCGCGTCGCAGCCGGCGTAGAGCGCCTCGGCCGCCGGCACGACGTTGAACGAACCGAGCGTGCGCGGGTGGTCCTCCGCCACGATGCCGCGGCCGTGCACGCTGGTGACGATGCCGAAGCCGAGGTCCGCGAGCCGCCGCGCCGCCGCGCCGGCGCCCAGCGCGCCGCCGCCCAGCCACAGCATCGGCCGCCGCGCGCGCGACAGCGCGTCGGCCAGCGCATCGACCGCCGCGTCGGCCGGCGCCGGCGCCGCGACCGGCAGCGGCGCGAAGTCGGGCGGCAGTGGCGCGTCGCCTTCCTGGACGTCGATCGGGATCTCGACGCTGACCGGGCCCATCGGCGGGGTCAGCGCGACGCGCACCGCCTCCTTCAACGTCGGCAGCAGCATCTCCGGCGCCTGCACCCGCCACGCGCCCTTGCACACCGCGCGCAGCATGGCGAGCTGGTCGCGCGCCTCATGGATGTAGCCGGAGTCGCGGTCGAGCCAGTTGCGCTCGATCTGGCCGGTGACATGAACCACAGGCGACTGCGCGGTCTGCGCCTCCACCAGCGCACCGCAGGTGTTGCCTGCGGCAGTGCCGGTGGACGAGAACGCGAGGCCGACGCCGCCCGCGGCGCGCGCATAGGCGTCGGCCATGTTGACGGCGCCGGCTTCAGTCCGTGCAGCGACGAAGCGGATGCGGTTGCGCCGGCCGATCGCATCCAGCATCGGCATGTTGTGGATGCTGATGACACCGAACGCGGCGCCGACGCACGCTTCCTCGAAGAACCGCGCGACGAGGTCGCCGGCCGGGATCGTGTCAGACATGGCGGGCGTTCCCTCCCGAGACGTCGAGCGCGGCGCCGGTGATGTAGGAGGCCCGCGGCGAGGCGAGAAAGACGATCGCCGACGCGACCTCCGCCGGCGTGCCGAAGCGCCCCAGGGGAATGCGCCGTTCGCGCGCCAGGCCGGCGAGCCAGTCGTCCTTCGTCACGCCGGCCGGCGCCTGAGCGTCGAAGCGGCGTTGCCACTGCCCGGATTCGATGACGCCGAGCAGCACCGAGTTCACCCGGATGCCCGACTCCGCAAGGTCGAGGCTGAGCGTCTTGGTCAGCGACAGCGCACCGGCGCGCGCCGCCGCGGTGGCGGCGAGCCACGGCTCCGGCTGCACCGAGAGCAGCGCGTTGACGCACACGATCGCCGCCGCGTCGGACGCCTGCAGCAGCGGCAGGAAGGCGCGCGTCGGGTTGATCAGGCCGAAGAACTTGAGGTCGAGCTCCTCGCGCCATTCCGCGTCGGTGGTGTCGCCGAACCGCTTCATCATCGAGCGGCCGGCGTTGTTGACCAGGACGTCGGCGGCGCCGAACCGCGCCTGCACCGCATCGCGGAACGCCGTCACCGAAGCGGCGTCGCGCACGTCGCAGGCATGCCCCAGGACGTGATCGCGGCCGAAGCGCGCGGCAAGCCGGTCGGCGACGGCGGCGATCTTCGCGGCGTCGCGCGCGCAGAAGGCGACGTTCGCCCCCTCCTCCAGCATCTGCTCGACGGTGGCGAGCCCAATGCCGGACGACCCGCCCGTCACCGCCGCCGTGCGTCCGTTCAGCCCAAGGTCCATGCGCGTTTCCCGAAAGCCTGCGGTGCGGCAGCACGCGCCGGTTTGAAACCCGCGCCTACGCGATTGCGATGCCAGCGCGCCCAACCCCGTCGATCCGTAGGGGCGGCTTTCAAACCCGCCCGTCTCGCCGCCGCATCGCCGGTCACGACGCGGCCGCGATGCGCGCCGGTGCCGCGGCGCGGTGGCCGAGCCAGCCGGATATCTTCTCGGCGGCCTGCAGCACGGCGTCCTTCATCGTCGTCTCCAGTGCGCCCGGTTCCACCAGGTGCGCCGCGCCGGTGAGGTTGATCGCGGCGACGGCGCGCCCAGTGGCGTCGCGCACCGGCGCGGCGATCGATACGACGCCCTTCTCGTAGAACGCGCGGCTGATCACGAAGCCGCGGCGGCGATCGGCGGTCAGCATCTCCTTGAGCGCCGCCAACGTCGTGGGCGTCTGGTCGGTGTAGCGGTCGAGCGGCGCATCGCCGTAGAGCGCATCCAGCGCCGCCGGGTCGAGGTCGGCGAGAAGGACGCGGCCCATCGAGCTCGCGTGCGCCGCCAGGCGCGAGCCGACGTTGATGTTGCTCGCCAGCGCCGACCGGCTGGCGTAGCGGCTGACGTAGACGATCTCAGCGCCATCGCGGATGGCGAGGTGGCTGGACGCCCCGGTCGCGTCGCGCAGCGCCTCCAGCGCCGGCCGCGCGACCTCCGGCAGCTCCAGCGCTGCGAGGTATTCGAACCCAAGGGTCAGCACCGCGGGGCCGAGGCGGAAGGTGCGCCCGTCGTCGAGCCGGCGGACGAAGCCCATCGACTCCAGTGTGTGCATGATGCGGAACACGGTGGTCTTCGGCAGCGCGAGCTCGCGCGCGAGGTCGGCGAGCCCGATCGCCGGCCGCTCGCGCGAGAACGCGCGCAGCACGCGCAGGCCGCGCTCCAGCGCCGGCACGATGTAGCGCGTCTCCTCGCTCACGCCGACGTCTCCAGGAACGCGCGCAGCGGCCGGTTGAACGCCTCCGGGTCCTCCACGTAGCAGGCATGGCCGAGGCCGGGCAGGCTGGCGCGCTTGCAGCCCGGGATCGCCTCGGCGACCTTGCGGCACGCCTCCGGCGGGGTCACGCCGTCGGCCTCGCCCCACATCACCAGCGCCGGCGCGGCCGGCGGCAGGTCGGCGAAGATGTCGGCCTCGCGCAGCATGTGCACGGCGGCGCGGTAGCCGTCGGGGCGGACCGCCGCCATGACCTCGCGCACCCGCCGGCGGGCCAGCGCCGGCGCGTTGATGGTCAGCAGCGCCGCCGACCGGCGCTCGGCCAGGCCGGCGGGCCCGTACTGCCGCAGCAGGTCGAGCCGGCCGTGCACCCGCGACTGGCGCTCCGCGGGCTCCAGCCGGCCGTAGCCGGCGGCGGGGTCGGCGAGCACGAACCGGCTCACGCGCGCCGGGAAGCGCCTGGCGAACGCGGCGGCGACCAGCGCGCCGAGCGAATGGCCGACGACCGCCGCCGCGTCGATGCCGAGCGCGTCGAGGAAGCCGGCCAGCGCGTCGGCGTAGTCGGCCGCGGCCGGCGACGGCATCGGCAGCAGATCGGAGCCGCCGTAGCCGGGCGCGTCCCAGGCGACCGTGCGCCAGCGCGGCGCGAACTCGGCGAGCTGTCCGTCCCACGACGGCGCGCCGGAGCCGACGCCATGCAGCAGCACCAGCGCCGGTCCGGACCCCGCCTCGCGGTAGGAGATGCGCCGGCCGCCGGCGACGACGACGGTGCGGTCGGCGATGGCGCCGTCGGAAGCCACGGCGCTACTTCCGCTTCACCTTGGCCAGCGGATGGTCGGGCGGATAGGTCGGCGTCTTCGGCTTCGACGCGCCGAGCATGACGCACATCAGCGCCTCCTCCTGGCCGTGGTTGACCAGCCCGCGGTAGACGCCGGGCGGCACCGAGATCAGGTCGCGCTCGCCGAGTTCGGTCTCCCAGCGCTGGCCGTCGACCTCGCAGAACACGCGGATCTTGCCGCGCAGCATGAAGAACACCTCCTCGACGTCGTCGTGCACGTGCGACGGGCCTTCGCAGCCGGGCGGCAGCACCATCGTCGAGAACGTGAAGTGCTCCGACGGCACGGCGTTGTCGTCGGCGTCCACGCCGGTGCCGCCGGTGCCGACATAGCGCATCTGCGCGCGGCGGTACTTGGGATCGAAGTCGGCCTGGAACTTGAGCGCGTCCCAGTCATAGCGGCGCGTCGCGTAGCGCGCGACCCGTTCGGTCATCGTGCGGGCCAGGTCCTCGGTCTCGTCTGACAGCTTCTGCGCAGTCTCAGCGTTCATGGTCGCCTCCTTCGCTCAATTCATCACGAAGCCGCCGTTGACCGGGATGAGCTGCCCGGTCACGAAGCTCGCCGCGTCGGACAGCAGGAACACCGCCGTCCCGACGAGGTCGTCGGGCATCTGCGCCCGCGGCATGGCACGGTTGTCGACATAGAGCCGGTGGCGTTCCGCCGGCACGTACTCGGTCGCCTCCACCAGGGTGAGGCCCGGCGCGATCGCGTTGACGGCGACGCCGTCGGGCCCGAGCTCGCGCGCCAGCGAGCGGGTCATCGCGATCACCGCGCCCTTGCTCGCCACGTAGTGCAGCAGCCGCGGCGCCCCCCACAATGCGGTGTCGGAGGCGACGTTGACGATCTTGCCCGCGCCGGACCGGCGCAGATGCGGCGCGCAGGCGCGGGCGGCAAGCCAGGTGCCGCGCACGTTCACCGCCATGACCCGGTCCCAGGTCTCGACGTCGATCTCCTCGAACGTCTTGCCGCCGATGCCGGTGGCGATGGCGCCGTTGTTGACCAGCCCGTCGATGCCGCCCATCGCGTCCGCGGCCGCCGCCGCCATCGCCGCGACCGATGCCGGGTCGGCGAGGTCGACCGGCACGAACGTCGCCGCATGCCCGGCCGCCTTCAGCTTCGCCGCCTCCTCGCGCCCGCGGTCCGCCAGCACGTCGCCGAGCGCCACCGCCGCGCCGGCCGCGCACGCCGCGGCGGCGAACGCCTGCCCCAGCCCGCGCGCCGCGCCGGTGACGACGATCCGCTTGCCGGCGAGGATGGCGGTCATCGGAACCATCCGCTTTTACGCGGGGCGCCTTGGCCAAAACTTCCGTCATGGCCGGATCGGCCGAAGGCCGACTTCCGGCCATCCACGTCTCGGAGCGCCCCGCCATGTCCGGCGGCTGGGTCTACATCATGACCAATCGCCCCGACGGCACGCTTTACGTCGGCGTGACGAACGACCTTCTGCGCCGCGTGTGGGAGCATCGCGAGGGCCTGTTCGACGGATTCACCAAGCGTCACGGCCTCACGCGCCTCGTCTACTTCGAGCAGTTCGAGCACATCAGCGCGGCGATCCAGCGCGAGCAGAACATGAAGCACTGGTCGCGCACCTGGAAAGTCCGCCGCATCCTCGCGTTCAACCCCGACTGGAATGACCTGTTCGAGACGCTGGTCTGAAGACGTGGATGGCCGGAAGTCGGCCTGCGGCCGATCCGGCCATGACGGAGAAACAGGGAACATCATTCCGCCGCCGTCGCCAGCCCGGCGTCGGCGAGCGCGGCGAGCTGCGCCGCCGCGGCGTCGTGCAGGGCGCGGCGGACGCGGGCGAGGCCGGTGTCGTGCTGGTAGAGGAACTCGCGGTCGCGGGCGTCGGGCGACATTTCCTCCAGGATGAGGCGGTCCTGCTCCAGCACCGCCCAGTGCAGGCCCTCCAGTTTGTTCTTGAACATGAAGCGGTAGAGGTCGCGCTGCCAGCCTTCGACCTGGCGCAGCCGCCAGAAATAGACTTGGCAGGCGTTCGCATCGACCGGGGTCACCCAGCCGTTGATCCAGAACCCGCCGCCCGGCCCCGCGTTTTTTCGGTAAGGCAACGTCAGTCGCATCCAGTGCGTGTCGGTGTCGCCCCATTCCACCCAGTCGAAGTTGACGCCCATCTGGCCGGTCTTCTCGAACACGAACCCGGTCTGGGTGGGGCGGATGCGGAAGCTGGCCTCCTTGTCGCCGTCGGCCATCGAGTGCGAGACGGCGTGCAGGTAGGTGCCGTGCATCGGGTCCATGACGTTGTCGATGGCGTAGCGGTAGTTGCACTTCCACGTCGCCGTGCACAGGAAGCCTTCGATCGACGGGTCGGTCATCTGCTCGGGCAGCACCAACGGCGCGGGGTCCTGGTGAAGCGCATCGCCGAACCAGGCGAAGATGCCGCCGCGCACCTCGCGACTGGGATAGACCTTGACCGCCCGCGTGCCTTCCAGCGGGCAGGCCTTCACCGCCGGCACGTCGACCACCACGCCGTCGCCGTTCACCTGGACGCCGTGGTACCAGCACGCCAGCCGGTCGCCCAGGTTGCGCCCGAGCGACAGCGGCGCGCCGCGGTGCGGGCAGCGATCCTCCATCACGTGGACGACGCCGTCGCCGTCGCGCCACACCGCGAGCTTCTCGCCGAGCCGCGTCAGCCCCACCGGCTTGTCGCTGACCAGCCGGCTCGGCGCGATCGGGTACCACAGGTTCCGCAGGCCGCCGTCGACCAGCCGTTCGATTGCTTCGGGGGAGAGCGCGGGCATGACGCGTTCCTTTCGCCGTGTCAGAAGGTTTCGAGGCTGCGCTTGGGCAGATAATGCAGCACCCAGCGCTCCAGCGCGATCACCGCGACATAGGCGATGATGCCGATTAGGGTCAGCATGATGATGGTGACGAACACCATCGGCGTGTTGGCCTGGCCTTCGCCGAACACCAGCAGGTAGCCGAGCCCGGTGTTGCCGCCGACCAACTCGCCCACCACGATGCCGATCACCGCAAGCGTCGAGCCGATGCGCAGGCCCGAGAACAGCGGCGGCATCGAGGCGGGAAACTCGATGCGCCAGAACACCTGGCGGCGGTTGGCAGTGAAGGC
>JBFWQM010000114.1:0-16089 GCA_050249455.1 Rhodospirillaceae bacterium
CGCCCGATTCTGACCGGACGGCGACCGGGCGATCTTCGCCGGCGCCGCAGGCGTCGCTTCACCGGTCAGGGCGGATCGCAGGCGACGGTACCCATCTCGGCGGGCAGAGAAATCTCCAGTAGCTTGAACGAATTCGACGTGCGCAATTCCTGATGGCGGGCGCCGCCCGGGATCATCACCGAATCCCCCGGCTGTAACCGGACCGTCCGGCCGCCCTCGAACTCCAGATCGGCCCAGCCCTCCAGCGTATAGACGAACTGGATGTCGCAGTTGTGGTAGTGCCATCCGGTCGGCTCCGAGAGCCCCGCTTCCGCCGACGCTACCTGCGCGCGCATGCGCCCGCCCGTAGCCTCCGTCACGCCGAGGTCGCGATACTTGAAGAAGGCGCGGCGCCCCGTGACGTACCTAGCGTCAGCGTCCTGCGCGATCGCAAGCTTCATTGCCTGTTCGTGCCTGGTGGAAATGTTCATGTCCGCATCTCCGCAATGGATTTCCCTTGGCGAGAGACTACGCACTGAAATTTCGCCACCTACTTTCGCAGCCTTGCAACCGCGCTGCGCAGATCGCTTGACCGGATGGGCTTCGCCATCGTCGCGTCGGCACCTGCGGCGATCGCCTGCGCGAGCCTAGGCCCGCCAGGCGTCGAGCCGCCGGAAACCGCCAGTATCCCGACCCGCGGCCGCACCGCGCGCGCGAGGGCGATCAGCGCGAGGCCGTCGCCGTCCGGGAAGACGAGGTCGGTCACGACGACGTCGAGGTCTTCCGAAAGCAGGATGCGCTCGCCGTCCTTGAAGCCCGCGGCCTTGAACACGACGTGGCCGTCCTGCGACAGCGTCCGCGCCCAGAGGTTCAGCACATCCGGCACGTCGTCGATCACCAGCACGCGCGCCATGGCCGCACGCCCTCAGCCGGGCCGGCGCTGCGGGGCGGGCGTGTGCGGCGCGCGGTCCATGCCGGCCGCTGCTCAGACCGGCCGCGCGTTCGATCGTTCGTGGAGGGGGTCGGCCGGGCGACGCGCCTCGGGCACGACGCGCTCGATGACGCCTTGCGCGCTGCTCATCACCAGCGCGATCTCGTAAAGACATTGGGCTTCGCTGCCGTGGCCCTGCACCGATCTCGCGATCGGCGTGCCGCCCTCGGACAGCAGACGCCAGTGCCACGTCCCGTCGGCAGCGACAATCACCTGAAAACGCATCGATTCAGCGTGCATATGGACCTGCCAATAATGTGAACGTGCTTCAAGCGCTCATTTGCACGCCCATCCTGGCATACGTGTGTGTGTAAGACTGCAGTTATTCGAATCAAAGTTGTGGACAAGGAGGCAGGGGATGCGGTCATAATACTTAAATTTTATAGCATTCAAATTCTTTGGATTTGGTGGTGCCCGCTGAGGGACTCGAACCCCCACTCCCAAAGGGAAACGGATTTTAAGTCCGTTGCGTCTACCATTCCGCCAAGCGGGCATACTGCCGTACGGTTCCATGCCGGCGCGGGACGGGCAAGCGGATTGCCGCAGTATCCGAGTTCAATTTTTCGGCAGTTGGATTCCTCGGCCCGCTCGCTGGTGGCCGGCGGCAAGGCATTGAACCCTCAGGCCAATGCTCCCTGCGCGCATCCGCCCATCTGGCCTCGCCGCGCCCGCCTCAGTCCCGCGGGTCGATCGGCGCGCCGGTGCCGCCGCGCGCCTCGATCACCTCGCCGGCGGCGAGGATCAGGTCCTCGCGGTAGCGTGCGGCGACGATCTGCACGCCCGCCGGCACGCCGTCGGCGAGCCCGGTCGGCGCCGCGAGCCCGGGCAGGCCGAGCACCGATCCGACCAGCATCGGGTGGTGGGCGTCGAGCATGCCGCGCACCGCCGCGTCGCCCTGCTGGTCGAGGTCGACCGGCACCGGCAGCCGGAACGACACCGGCATGACCAGGATCGGGTAGCGCTCGAAGAACAGGTTCCAGGCGCGCAGGATGGCGCTGCGCCGCGCCAGCGCGCGGATGTAGCCATCGAAGTCGTACTCGGCGGCGTAGGCGCGGGTGCTGGCGCGGGCACGCTGCACGGCGGCGTCGCCGAACGCCTCGATCGCGCGCGAGGATGCCGCGCGCTCGGCGGTGGACGCCGCGCGCTCCTCCGTCATCAAGAGGCTCCAGAACATGTGCGCCGCCTCGGTGAAGTCCGGGGGCGCCGCCTCCTCCACCCGGTAGCCGGCGTCGGCCAGCCATTTGGCCGCCAGTTCGACCGCGGCCTTCACCGCGGGCTCTACCGCGGCGCCCGGCGGGCCGGCGAAAACCGCCGCCGCACATGGCCCCGGCCGCCGGCGGCCGAGCGGCGCCGGCACGTACCACGGGTCGCGCGCATCGCGCACGGCGAACGCCGTCAGCGCCAGCCGCAGGTCCTCGACGCTGCGCGCCAGCGGCCCCTGGGCGTGCGCCATCTGCGACGACAGCCCGCGCTCCTCCACGCTCGACGGGTTGTGGTCGGCGATGCGCCCGAGAGACGGGCGCAGCCCGAACACGCCGCAGGCATAGGCCGGGTAGCGCACCGAGCCGGCGCGGTCGTTGCCGTGGCCGATCGGCCCGATGCCGGCCGCCACCGCGGCGGCCGCCCCGCCGCTGGAGCCGCCCGGCGTGCGGCCGGGGGCGAACGGGTTCAGGGTGCGGCCGTGCAGGTCGTTGTCGGTGAAATAGCGGGTCGAGAAGCCGGGCACGTTGGTGCGCCCGAAGATCACCGCGCCGGCCTTGCGCAGGTTGGCGACCGGCACGCTGTCCTCCGCCGCGATCGCGTCCTTGAACGCGACGACGCCATTGGTGGTGGCGCGGCCCGTCACGTCGACGTTGATCTTCACCGTCACCGGCACGCCGTGCAGCACGCCGAGCGGTGCGCCCTGGCGCACCGCGGCGTCGGCGGCGTCCGCCGCGGCGCGCGCCTCGTCCGCCATCACGTCGACGACCGCGTTGATCTTCGGGTTCACCGCGTCCAGACGGGCGAGGCAGGAGTCCACCGCCTCGCGGCTGGAGACCTTCCGCGTGCGGATCGCCTGCACAAGGTCCGCTGCCGTCCAGCGCCACAGTTCGTCGGTCATTGCTTGTCCCTTCGCCTGAAGCAGCGTGCGCCGCCGTCACCCCATCCGCGCGAACGCGAACATCGAGATGGCGGCGAGCGCGATGCCGCCGTTGAGCTTCCACATCGCCTTGCGGCGGTCGGTCTCGGAACGCTTCTTGTCGAGCACCCCGGCGAAGCCCTGCATGGCCAGCAGCACGCCGGCGCCGAGCATCAGGCCGAGCGCCATCGCGGGCCACGACACGGCGGCGCGCCTCAGCCGGCGGCGCCGGCGCCCGCGTCGGTCGCCAGGCTTTCCTCTTCAGGCGTGCCGCCGAGCGCGCGCAGCGCGGCCATCAGCTTGTCGCGGCAGGCATCGAGCCGCGCCGGGTCGGTGCCGCGCATCACGACCGAGACGCGGAAGCGCCGGTCGGGGCCGCTCACCGCCGGGTAGCTGCCGATGTCGATGTCGGCGTATTCCTCCTGCAGGTCGCGCAGGGACTGGGCGATGGCACCCTCACCCAGCGACACCGAGACCGAGCGCGACAGCACCTTGCGGCCGCCCTTGAGGCTGCCCTTGAGCTCTTCGAACATCGCGTTCATCACGCTCGGGATGCCGGCGAGCACGTGGACATTCTCCATCCGGAAGCCGGGCGCCGCGCTGATGCGGTTCCTGATCAGCTCGGCGCCCTCCGGGAAGGTCGCCATGCGCATCCGCGCCTCGTTCAGCTCGCCGACCTTGAGGCGGGCCTGCAGCGCATCGACCGCCTCCTGGTAGACCCGCATCGGCTTGCCGAACGCAGCGGCGACGCATTCGGAGGTGATGTCGTCGTGGGTCGGCCCGATGCCGCCGGTGGTGAAGACGTAGTCGAAGTTCGCGCGCGCCCAGTTCACCGTGTCGATGATGGTCTGCGGCACGTCTGGGATGACGCGCGCCTCGGTGACCCGGATGCCGAGCTCGTTCAGCCCGACCGCCAGGAACTGCAGGTTCTTGTCCTGCGTCCGCCCCGAGAGGATCTCGTTGCCGATGATGAGAACGCAGGCGGTGACGATCTTTTCCGCGGCCATGATGCCCCTCTTCCCAAGCGCGCGGACTATACTCCAGCGCCGCCGCCGCGTGAAAGCCGCCGCCTGAGGACGTCCGGCCGATGCAGTTCCCCCGCCCGCTGGTGCCCGCCCGGCTGGTCCGCCGCTATAAGCGCTTCCTGGCCGACGCCGTCCTGGGCGACGGGACGGCGGTGGTGGCGCACTGCCCCAACCCCGGCTCGATGCAGGGCCTCTCGGTGCCGGGGGCCGAGGTGTGGCTGGCGCCGGCGCCGGGGCCGGGGCGCAAGCTGGCGTGGACCTGGGTGCTGGAGCGGTCGGACGGCGGGCTGGTGTGCATCGACGCCGCCTTCGCCAACGCCGTGGCGGTGGAGGCGATTGCGGCCGGGCGGATCGGCCCCTTGTGCGGCTATCCGGGCCTGCGGCGCGAGGTGCGCTACGGCGCGCGGTCGCGGGTCGATGCCGTGCTCACCTGCGACGGCCGGCCGGACTGCTACGTCGAGGTCAAGAACGTCCACCTGAAGCGCGGGCCGGCGGCCGAGTTCCCGGATTCGGTGACCGCCCGCGGCGCCCGCCACCTGGCGGAGCTCGCCGCCGTGGCCGCCTCTGGCGGCCGGGCGGTGATGCTCTATATCGTACAAAGGCAGGACTGCGCCGTCTTCCGCCTCGCCGCCGACATCGACCCGGCCTACGCCGCCGCCTTCCGCGCCGCCGCGTCGGCGGGGGTCGAGGCCCTGTGCTTTGCCTGCCGGGTGGGCACGGACGCGGTCGAGGTGGACCGGCCACTGCCGATCGAACTATAAGTTTTGCGGGGCTGCGGGCCAGGACGGATGAACGAGTACGCCAGGTTTCGGGACGCGGAAGCCGACGAGTCGCGCCGGATCACGATCCACGCGCCGGAGGACTATGACGGCATGCGCCGGGCCGGCCGGCTGGCCGCCGAGGTGCTGGACTTCATCACCCCGCACGTCGTGCCCGGCATGACCACGGGCGAGCTCGACCGGCTGTGCCACGAGATGATCCTGGCGCACGGCGCGGTGCCGGCGCCCCTCAACTACCGCGGCTTCCCCAAGTCGATCTGCACCTCGATCAACCACGTCGTCTGCCACGGCATCCCCGGCGAGCGGAAGCTGGAGGACGGCGACATCATCAATATCGACATCACCGTCATCCTCGACGGCTGGTTCGGCGATTCCAGCCGCATGTACCCGGTCGGCAAGGTCGGCGTGCGGGCGCGGCGGCTGATCGACGTGACCTACGAGGCGCTGATGATCGGCATCGAGGCGGTACGCCCCGGCGCCACCTTCGGCGACATCGGGCACGCCATCCAGACCTTCGTGGAGCGCGAGCGTTTCTCGGTGGTGCGGGACTTCTGCGGCCACGGGCTGGGCCGCGTCTTCCACGCCCCGCCCAGCGTGCTGCACTTCGGCCGCCCCGGCACCGGGCCGGTGCTGCGCGAGGGCATGTTCTTCACCATCGAGCCGATGGTCAACGCCGGCCGCTGGGAGACCAAGATCCTCGCCGACGGCTGGACCGCCGTCACCAAAGACCGCTCGCTGTCGGCGCAGTTCGAGCACTCGATCGCCGTCACCGCGACGGGCTCGGAGATCTTCACCCTGTCGCCCAAGGGCCTGCACAAGCCGCCCTACGAGGGGTAGTTCGGCGCCGGTTGGTTTTGATAGGCCGGCGGCTTCCCACCTCACCCGCTCGCTGCGCTCGCACCCTCTCCCCCTATGGGCGGAGAGGGTAGCCGGCGTCCCTCTCCGCCCACTGTGGGGGGAGAGGGAGGAGACGCGTTGCGACAGCAACGGAGAGGGTGAGGTGGGCGGCCTCGCTGTGCCGGCCGTCCACGTGTCTTCCTTTTTTGTCGTTCTCCGGTCGGGCCGGAGGACGACGCCCTATGAAAGCGACGGCGCTCCCGCCCTAATACGCATTCCCCTGCAGGAACAGGATCTCCGTCGTCTTCGGCAGGGTCTTCAGGCTGACGTCGATGGTGTCGGACGGGTGGCGGCCGATCGGAAAGCCGGCGGCGCGGGCGCGGCCGACGAACTGGTCGATGCTCATGTCGGAGCCATAGTGCATCGGGATGATCAGCCGCGGGTTCACCTTGGCGATGATGTCGAACGCCTCCTCGTGGCTCATCGTCCACATGCCGTCGATCGGCACCAGCAGCACGTCGGCGTCCTTGATCGGCATCAGCTGGGCCGGCGACAGCACGTGGTGGGTGTGGCTGAGGTGCACGACGCACACGCCGGCCGCCTCCATGATGAAGATCGAGTTGCCGGCCGAGCCGAGGTCGCCGGTGCCCTCGCCAAAATTGGTCGGCACGCTGCGCACCCGCATGTCCTTGAGCGTGACGTCGTGGTGCGGCACGCCGCCCGCCGGGTTCCAGCCGCGCAGCACGTGCACCACGCCCTCCGGGATGACGTCGGTCCAGTGGGTGCGGTGGAAGATGTTCATGGTGATGATCTCCGGCAACCGCTTGGGCCGGTTCACCCCGTTGTAGTCGGTGAACACGCCGACGCCTTCCGGGGACTCGATCATGAAGCTGGCATGGCCGGCGAAGGCGATCCGCACGTGCTCCGCCGGCGCGGCGGCGAGGAAGCCGGCCGGCACGAAGCCCGGCGCGCCGCCGGCCACCGTCACCTGGCACGCCGCCAGCGCCGCCTGCGCGCCGAGGACCAGTGCGGCGGCGGCCGCGGCGGCCAGGCGCAGCATCGCGCGCGCCATCACCAGTGCCCGCCCTGCAGGAACAGCACCTCGGTCGGCTGCGGCAGTGACTTCAGGCTGACCTCGACGGTGTCGCCGTCGTGCCGGCGCACCGGATAGCCGGCCGATTGCGCGCGCGCCGTGAACGCCTCCACCGCACGGGGCGAGACGTAGTGCATCGGGATGACCAGCCGCGGCTTGACGGCGGCGATGATGTCGAACGCCTCCTCGTGGCTCATCGTCACGCTACCGTCGATCGGCACCAGCAGCACGTCGGCGTCCTTGATCGGCTGCACCTGCCACGACGCCAGCACGTGGTGCGTATGGCTGAGGTGGACGATGCAGACGCCCGCCGCTTCCATGATGAAGATCGAGTTGCCGTTGGCCTGGCGCCCGCCGCCGAGCTCGCGCAGGTTGGTCGGCACGTTGCGGACCCGCATGTCGCGCTCGGTCACGTCGTGGCGCGCGATCCCGCCGTCGGGGTCCCAGCCGCGCAGGACGTGCCGGATCTCCGGCTCCACGACGTCGGTGTAGTGGGTCGAATGGCTGCGGTTCATTGTCACGATGTCGGGCAGCCGCCTGGGCCGGATCACCCGGTTGTAGTCGGTGAACGCGCCGACGCCTTCCGGGGATTCGACGAAGAAGCTGGCGTGACCGGCGAAGGTGATGCGCACATGGTCGGCCGCCGCCGCGGCCAGGAAGCCGGCGGGGACGAAGCCCGGTCCGCCGCCGGCCACCGTCATCTGGCAGGCGGCCAGGGCCGCCCGGGCGCCGAGCACCACGAGCGCCGCCGCCATCGCCGCGGCGCGCGCCCCGGATGCCCACCCGATCCAATGCATCGCGCCCTTCCTTTCGTTCGCCGCGGCCGGCGACGGTGAGTATAGCGCGCGACGGCGAGTTGACGACGTGCCGCGCGCGCGGTTCCATAGCGGCCATGCAGGATCGCAGAACCGAGCCGTCGGCGGAATCCCGGTCGACCGCAGAGCCGCCCGCCGACGACCGCAAGGGTCACCGCGACCGGCTGCGCGCGCGGTTCCTGGCCGACGGCGGCGCGGCGATGCCCGACTACGAGCTTCTCGAGCTGCTGCTGTTCAGCGCCATCCAGCGGCGCGACACCAAGCCGATCGCCAAGGCGCTGATCGCCCGCTTCGGCAGCTACGCCGGGGTGATCCGGGCGGCCCCGGCCGACCTCAAGACCGTCGATGACGTCGGCGATTCCGTCGTCGTGGCGCTGAAGGTGGTGGCCGCCGCGGCGGAGCGGCTGGCGCGCCACGCGGTGATCGACCGGCCGGTGCTGTCGTCATGGGACCGGCTGATCGAGTACCTGCGCATCAGCATGGGCCATGCCCGCAACGAGCAGTTCCGCATCCTCTTCCTCGACACCAAGAACGCGCTGATCGCCGACGAGGTGCAGCAGACCGGCACCGTCAACCACACCCCGGTCTACCCGCGCGAGGTGCTGCGGCGGGCGCTGGAGGTTGGCGCCACCGCGATCATCATGGTGCACAACCACCCCTCCGGCGACCCCACCCCGTCGCAGGCCGACATCGCCATGACCCGCGAGGTCAAGGATGCCGGCGCCAGCCTCGGCGTCGCGCTGCACGACCACGTCATCATCACCCGCGCCAACTACCGCAGCATGCGCGCGATGGGGCTGATCTGAGCCGCAGACGCCTATCGCGCGGCCGCAACCTTGGCCGGCACCGCGGCATTCTCGATGAAGGCAAGCAGGTCCGGGTTCACCGTGTCGGCGTGGGTGGTGCACATGCCATGCGGGTAACCGTCGTAGACCACGAGGGTCGCGTTCCGCAGGAGCTTCGCCGCGAGCGGCGCCGAGTCGGCGATCGGCACGATCTGGTCGTCGTCGCCGTGCATGACGAGCGTCGGCACCGCGATAGCCTTCAGATCCCCGGTGAAGTCGGTTTCCGAGAACGCCTTGATGCCGTCGTGGTGCGCCTTGGCGCCGCCCGCCATGGCCTGCCGCCACCAGTTGTGGATGACTCCGGGGATCGGCGTCGCCCCCGGCCGGTTGAAGCCGTAGAACGGGCCGGACGGGAAATCGAGGCAGAACTGCACCCGGTCGGCGGCGAGCGCCTTGCGCAGTCCGTCGAACACCTCGATCGGCAGGCCGCCGGGATTGGCCGGCGTCTTCACCATGATCGGCGGCACGGCGCCGATGAGGACGAGCCTGGCGACGCGGCCCTGCGGCTGGCCATGCCGCGCGACGTAGCGCGCCGCCTCGCCGCCGCCGGTGGAGTGACCAATGTGAACCGCATCCCTGAGGTCGAGATGCTCGACGACGGCGGCCACATCGGCGGCATAGTGGTCCATGTCGTGGCCGTCGCTCACCTGGGCCGATCGGCCATGGCCGCGCCGGTCATGGGCGACGACCCGATAACCCTTGCCGAGGAAATAGAGCATCTGGGTGTCCCAGTCGTCGGCGCTCAGCGGCCAGCCGTGGTGGAAGACGATCGGCTGGGCGTCCTTCGGGCCCCAGTCCTTGTAGAAGATGCTGGTGCCGTCCTGGGTCGTGATCGTGGTCATCGTCTCGTTCCTTGCTTGAGATGGCTGCCGCGTGCGCGCCGCGCCGGCGAAGATGCGGACGGCGTCGCACGCGGCGCCGGTTGAGAGGCTGTTCGAACGGTCCCGGTCGTCTGGTCCGCCCCTGATCCGGCGGGCGCTCAGTAGTCCCACCAGGCCGGCACGAAGCGGAAGGCGTCGCCGGCGGCCGCCACCCGGCCGATCGACGGGAACGACAGGTGCGTGGCCACCAGCGATGCGCCGGTCGCCGCCAGCTCGTGCAAGAGCCCGATCCGGACCCGGACCGCCTCCTCGGGATCGTGCTCGAAGCCGTTGTGCCACTCGGGGTGCTCGAACCCGACCGCGAACAAGGCGTCGCCGGCGAACATCAGCCGGTCGCAACCGGACGCCAGCCGCACCACGCTGTGCCCGGGAGTGTGGCCGCCGGTGCGGGCGACGACCACGCCCGGCGCCACCTCGTGTTCGTTCTCGAACGGCCGCAGCAGGCTGCCGTACGTGCTCAGGAACTGCGTGGCCGTCCGACGCAGCGCCTCCGGGAAACCCGGCGGCATGGCGACGCGGGAGAAATCGGGCGCGGTCCAGAATTCCGCCTCCGCGGCGGCGACGTGGATCCGCAGGTCCGGTCGCAGCCGGTCCCGCATCCCGTCGGCGAGCAGCCCGCCCACGTGGTCCATGTGCAAGTGGGTGAGCACCACGTCGGTGACGGATGCCAGATCGACGCCGGCGGCCTCCAGCCGGTGCGCCAGCTGCCCGGACCGCGGCAAGCCCGGGAACGCCTCGCCCATGCCGCTGTCGATCAGGATGGTTCGGCCGTCGCTGCGCACCACGACCACGTTCAGCGCCCAGTCGAACGCCTCCGGCGACAGGAACATGCTGTTCATCCAAGACGTCCGGACGACCGGGTCGGCGTTGTGAGCCAGCATCGCGCTCGGCAGCGACAGCACTCCGTCGCTGACCACCATCACGTCGATGTCGCCGACCCGCAGTGCGTAGCGCGACGGGACCAGCTCGTCGGGCCTCGGCCCGATGCCGTTCCTGGTCGCGATCGAGTTCATTGTCGTGAGCGTGTCCATTGCCTGTGTTCCCTTCGTTGAGTTGCCGTTCATGGGCTGGTCGTAAGCGCGCCGCGCCTCATGCGGCGGCGGCGTTGGCGGGCGCCGAGAGATCCATCACCTGCGCCGGCGCGGCGGCGAATACACCGGCGCGGTCGGGCGCCGGCGGATAGATCCAGACGGTGTTGATCTCTCGCTTCGTCGCCTTCGCTTCCGAACCGGTCTGCTCCAGCTGCGGAGTCCAGCCGCGCGCGAAGATCGCGCCCGAAGAACCGAGATCGAGGCACACCACGTAGGCCTTCTGGTGATAGCGCTCGGTCGGCAGTCCGAGCAGGTCGGCGGCCGCGTTGTGGCCGGCGAAGGCACCGAGCCGGATCGCGAACTGGCAGGTCATCGGCGCGACGTTGCCCAGCGCGTCGGCGACAACCCGGGCGGTATCGCCGGCAGCGAACACGGCCGCGACCCCAGGCACGCGCAGATCGGCATCGACGACGAGGCGGCCGAGGTTGTCGCGCGGCGCGGTGATCTGCGCCGTCAGCGGCGACGCGCGCATGCCGGCGGTCCAGATCACGGTGGCGCTGTCGATGCGCGCGCCATTGGAGAGCGTCACGCCGGACCGGTCCAATGACGTGACGCCGACGCCGAGGATGGTCTCCACGCCGGCGTCGCGGATCGCCGCCGCGATCACCGGGCGCGGGTTGTCGCCGGTCTGCGGCGCGATCTGCTCGCCGCGCTCGACGATCACGACGCGGATGTCGGCGTCCTCGCCCAGGATGGCGCGCAGCCGTCCCGGCATCTCGGTCGCCGTCTCGATCCCGGTGAAGCCGCCGCCGGCGAC
This sequence comes from Rhodospirillaceae bacterium, assembly GCA_050249455.1. Taxonomy (GTDB): domain Bacteria; phylum Pseudomonadota; class Alphaproteobacteria; order MPNO01; family VGEU01; genus JBFWQM01. Next base: position 11,213 of record JBFWQM010000114.1, read on the forward strand.
GACGACGGTATTGCGGGCCTGCGACGATGGCCGCTTCGCCAGCGCGTGGAGGTGCCGGTCGAGCTTGACGGCTTCGTCCATGAGGTCGACGCCGAACGCGTGCTCCTTCAGCCCCGCGACGTCGGGGCGGAAGCCGGTGCTGCCTGTGGCCAGGACCAGCCGGTCGTAGGCCAGGCTCGCGCGTCGGCCGTCGGGGCCGACGAAGCGCACCTGGCCGGACGCGCTGTCGATCGTCTCGACCGAACCCTGTACATAGCGCACGTCCACGGCATCGAGGAGCGGCGTGAGCGGCGCCTTCATCGTCTGCGGCTCCGGCTCGTAGAGCCGCGGCCGGACCACGAGGAACGGCTCGGGCGCGATCAGCGCGATCTCGATGTCGTCGCGGGACGCGCCTTGCAATTGACGCAGGCGGGCGGCCGACGTGGCCGCATACATTCCGGCAAAGCCGGCGCCGATGATGAGAAGTCGTTTCATGATTGCGGTTCCCTGGCTGGCGGTGCGATGGGGACGAATATGTCCGCCGCCGGGCTGCAAGACTTTGCGGCGACCTTGTCTTGCTCTAGGATTTCCCTTGGATTTTCGTCCAAGCGTTCGCCTGGCCGGTCGGCGCACGGCTCGTGTGAGGCGGTGACCGGCGCGCAATCAATGCCTTGACCGGCGTGACATGGTTCCAGGCTCCTGGGCGACGGAGCGCGTAAGTGCAATACCTGTTCGAAGACTTTGCGCTCGACCCCGACAGGAGAGAGCTGACGCGGCGCGCCAAAGCCGTCGCGGTCGGGCCGAAAGTCTTCGATCTGCTGCTCTTCCTCGTGCAGAACCGCGAGCACGTCGTCAGCAAGGACACGCTGCTGGATGTGGTCTGGGAGGGCCGCATCGTCTCCGAATCGACCCTGACCAGCCACATCAATGCCGTGCGCAAGGCGATCGGCGACAGCGGCGAGGCGCAGCGCCTGCTCCGGACGGTGGCGCGCAAGGGCTTCCGTTTCGTCGGCGACGTCAGGGAGATGCCTGCTCCGGGAGCAGGCGTTGCCGCGCGCGCCGAGGCCTCGGACTCAGGCCGCGCGACGGAGCATGCGCTGACCTTGCCCGACAGTCCGTCCATCGCCGCCCTGCCGTTTCAGAACTGGAGCGGCGATCCGGAGCAGGAATATTTCGCCGACGGCGTGGTCGAGGACATCATCACCGCGCTGTCGCGCATTCACTGGCTGTTCGTGATCTCGCGCAACTCGAGCTTCACCTACAAGGGCCGCGCGGTGGACGTGAAGCACGTCGGCCGCGAGCTCGGCGTGCGCTACGTGCTCGAAGGCAGCGTCCGCAAGGCGGCGAACCGCGTCCGCATCACCGGGCAGCTCATCGACGCGACGACCGGGGCGCATTTGTGGGCCGATCGCTTCGACGGCCGGCTCGACGACATCTTCGAACTGCAGGACCAGGTCGCCGAGCGCGTCGTCGGGGCGATCACGCCAAAGCTGGAGCGCGCCGAGATCGAACGCGCCTTGCGCAAGCCGACCGAAAGCCTCGATGCTTATGACTACTACCTGCGCGGCATAGCGAATTTTCATCGGGGAAGCCGGCAGGCGATCGACGAGGCGCTGCCGCTTTTCCACAAGGCGATCGCGCTCGATCCGGGCTTCGCGTCGGCCTATGGCGCCGCGGCGTCATGCCTCTACTGGCGGAAGATGAACAACTGGATGGGCGATCGCGCTCACGAGCTCGCCGAGGGCTACCGCCTGGCCAACCGCGCCGTGGAGCTGGGGGCGAACGATGCGGTCGCCCTGTCGAGAGGCGGGCACACGCTCGCCCATTTCGGCGGCGATCTGGACAGGGGCGTCGCCGCGGTCGACCGTGCCCTCGTGCTCAACCCCAACCTTTCGGCGGCCTGGTACCTGAGCGGCTTCCAGAGGATATCGCTCGGCCGCCATGACGAAGCGGTCGAGCGTTTCGCGCGCGCCATGCGCCTCAGCCCGCTGGATCCGGGAATGGCTCAGATGCAGACCGGCACGGCGATGGCGCACATGTTCGCCGGCCGCTTCGACGTTGCCTGCGCTTGGGCGGAGATGGCGCGCGCGGAGCTGCCCGATATCATGCGCGTGCTGACCTTCAGCGCGGCAAGCTATGCCCTTGCCGGCCGGATGGATGAAGCGCGGCGCGCCATCGAGCGCCTGCGTCGCATCGATGCGTCGCGGTGTATCTCAGATGTCGCAGGCCGGGTCGTGCTTCGGCGACCGGAAGACCTGGCCACGTTCGTGGAAGGCCTGCGGCGGGCCGGGCTGCCGGAATAGGGCGAGCGGCCCGTCGGGGCGATGCGGCGATCGGGCACCGCCGCGACTTTCGCCTTCTGGTGCACCGGCGCTCAGCGGTTGGTTAACCGTCCGGGCGGTAACCATGCCGGGGCGGGGCCGGAAGCCGGGCCTCACGACCAATTGATGGAATTGTGGGCAGCGCGCTTGCGCCGGGGCTGATATAGGCGTCGGTGCGGGGCGGGTGGGGCCTGTGATTGGCGGAGTCGGATTGTGCCGATCGTATTCGCGAGCGACGAATTTCGCATCAACGCCACCGATTTCTCGCAACAGAACGAGGCGGCGGCGGCCGGCCTTGCCGGCGGAGGATACGTTGTCGCCTGGCGGTCGCTGTCGGCCGACGGCGCCGAAGGCTACGACGTCTACTACACGGTCTTCAGCGACGACGGCGCCGCGCTGACCGGCGAGGTGCGCGCCAACGTCACCATCCCGGGGACGCAGCAGCACGTCGCAGTGGCGGCGCTCGCCGACGGCGGCTTCGTCCTCGCCTGGGACGGCCCCGGCACGGGCACCGACTCCTTCGCCCGCGTGTTTTCCGCCGCCGGCGCTCCGGCCGGCAGCGAGTTGCGCCTCAACACGTTCACCACCAGCGAGCAGACGTTTCCTGCCGTGGCGGGGCTCGACGCCGGCGGCTGGGTCGCGGTGTGGCAGTCGCTCGGGCAGGTCCAGTTCGGGCGCGCCATCGTCGGGCGGATGTATGGCGACAGCGGCCAGCCCGGCGCCGAGTTCATCATCAACACCACGGAAGGCACGTTTCCCGAGAGGCCGGTGGTGGCCGCGCTCGCCGAGGGCGGGTTCGTGGTCGGCTGGGTGTCGTCGTTCCAGGACGGCAGCGGCGACGGCATCTACGCCCAGCGGTTCGATTCCGCCGGCGCGCTGGTCGGCGCGGAGTTCCGCATCAACACCACCACCGCCGGCAACCAGAGCGACCCGGCGCTGATCGCTTTGCCGGACGGCGGGTTCCTGTTCGCGTGGGAATCCCAGAACGTCGACGGCAGCGGCACCGCGGTGATGACGCAGCGCTTCGATGCCGCCGGCGGGGCGGCGGGCGTCGAAATCCGGGTCAACGCCACCGCAGCCGGCGACCAGGGCAACCCGCATCTCGCGCTGCTCGGCGACGGCGGCTACGTGGTGACCTGGGACACGACCCAGCCAGGCAGCGGGCTCAACGCCGGCATCTTCGCCCAGATGTACAACGCCAACGGCACGCGCAACGGCGGCGAGACGCGGCTCGACGTGTTCGGCGCGCTCACCCAGGAGCTGCCGGTCGCCGCGACCACCGCCGACGGCTTCGCCGCCGCATGGCAGACCTTCGGCCAGGGCCAGGGCTACGACCTGTTCGGCCGGGTGTTCGACGTGCAGCCGACCGCGCCGGTGTTCCGCTTCTACAACGAGGCGACGGGCGCGCATTTCTACACCGGCGGCGCCGACGAGCGCGACGTGATCATCGCGAACTTCCCGACCTACCACTATGAAGGCGTCGCATTCGGCGCCGCGCACGCGGCGACCGAAGACACCGCGCCGCTGTGGCGTTTCTTCAACACCGTGACCAAGTCGCACTTCTGGACCATCTCGGTGGAGGAGCGCGACTCCGTGATCGAGAACCTGCCGCAGTACATCATCGAGGGGCGGGCGTTCGACGCCTACAAGGTCGAAGCCGAGGGCACCGTGCCGGTCTGGCGTTTCTACAACACGCTCAGCGGCACGCACTTCTATACGTCGGGCGTCGAGGAGCGCGACTACATCGTCGAGCACCTGCCGACGCTGACCCTGGAAGGGATCGCGTACTACGTGGAGCCGGTCTACACGGCCTGACGGGCGGCGCCCCGGACGCGGGGAGGCCCCCTCCCCCAACCCCCTCCCACGAGGGGAGGGGATTTTGGGGGGAGGGGCGCCCGCGCCAGCGGGCGAAAATGCCCTACAGGCTCTCGACGATGAAGAACTGCGCCGTCGCGGCGCCGTCGCGGGCCTTCTTCGCGGCCTGGTACTCCGGCGAGTCGTAGCACGCCTTCGCGGTGGCGACGTCCTTGAACTCGATGATGGCGACGCGGCCCGGCGGGGCGGCGCCCTCGCACACCACCATCTGGCCGCCGCGCGACAGCATCTTGCCGCCGAACTTCGAGATCGCGGCGGGCGCGAGCTCGGTGTAGCCCTTGAACTTCTCCGGGTCGGTGACGTTGATCATGCCGATCCAATAGCCTGCCATTGCGCTTCTCCCTTTCCGTGTTGCGCTGTGAGTCACTTCATCGTGGGCATCACGAACTCGGCCCCGGCGCGGATGCCGGTGGGCCAGCGCTGCGTGATCGCCTTCATGCGGGTGTAGAAGCGCACGCCGTCCGGCCCGTGCATGTGGGTATCGCCGAACAGCGACCGCTTCCAGCCGCCGAAGCTGTGGAACGCCATCGGCACCGGGATCGGCACGTTGACGCCGACCATGCCGATCTCGATGCGGTGCGCGAACTCGCGCGCGGCATCGCCGTCGCGGGTGAAGATCGCGGTGCCGTTGCCGTACTCGTGGTCGTTGACGAGCTGCACCGCCGACTCGAAGTCCGGCACCCGCACCACCGACAGCACGGG